>CAJAXU010000605.1 GCA_903948045.1 uncultured beta proteobacterium
AAAACCCTGCGGTCAGCCTGGAGCAAACCATGGTGGCCATCCAGAAAGCCCAAATCGGCTTCCAGGCCACACTGCATGTGCGCAACCGCATGGTCCAGGCTTACACCGACATCATGAACATGCAGGTCTGAGCACGCCCTTAATGCATCTGGTTGGCAATGCGCGGGCTAAGCAGTTTGTCCAGCTCGCCCACCCAGGGCTCGGTCAGTAGCCGCACCTGCGCATCGTTGCGCAAGATCTGCTGCATGATCCTCACCTTGTCACGCCGCTCGGCGGCGGTCATGTCCTCGTGTTGGGCGCGTTGGCGCAGTTGCTCAATCAGCACCGCGCAGGCCCCCTCGAACCGCATCACCTGCGCCCAGTCTTCCACCTGAGCCGCTTCCAGCATTTGCTGGCTGGCGGCCTCGATGGCGAGGTAGCAGTCAAACAGACTGGCAGTCATGGATCAGCTCCGGTTTGACGCGCCGGCGGCGACAGTCGCACCGGCGGCCTTGGGTCCAATGGTGTGCCAAGCCTGCGCAATTGGCTCCAAGAGGTTGCGCACCTCTGTCAACGCTGAGTCATCATTGCGGGCGTTGGCGTGGATCAGGCGTATGACGCAATAATCGTACAAGCCGGCCAAATTTTCGGCCAGTTCACCGCCGTGCTCCCGGTTGAGCCCGGCTTTCAAACCTTCGTCGACGATCCGGATCGCTTTGGTGATCAAGGCGCATTTTTCCGGAATTTCCTTGCGTTGCATGGCGCCACGGGCAGCCGCAAGACTTTGAAGCAATTCTTCAAACAGCATATGGACCAAACGATGCGGGTTTGCCGACGGGACACCCGTGTCTACGCCGACACGCTTGTAGGCAGATGAGGCACGAAAATGCGAAGGGGTAAACATCGATAAGCTCCTTTAGTTGATCCTGTCTTAGTTAACGGCATTTCAGCCGCCGACTAAAGGGGTTTCAAGCGGTGGATTTGTTCCACTGTGCAACCTGTTGGGTCACGTAGGTGCTCAGCGCATTAAGCGATGCCATCTTGCCGTCAAGCGCGCTATAGGTTCGGCGTAGCCGGGTCTCCACGGCTGCGGCGCGATCGGTCACTTTTTGCTGTTCTTTGGTGTTAGCCGTCACACTGCTTTGCAAGGCGGTGGTTTTATTGACGACCGCACCCGTAGCCGCCAGCAGCCCTTGGGTGAAGGTCTTCAGCTTGACCCCGAAACCGCTCTCAGCTGCGTTGGCATTTTTGATGGTGAAGAACGCCTTGACGCCTTCGACATTGGTCAAAGCGGTGCCAAGTTTGGCGCTGTCCATCAGTAAGGTGCCGTCACGCTGCATGGAGATTCCCAAATCCGACAGGCGCGAATAAGCCGCACCCGTCGTCGCCGAACCCACCAGCGACCGCAAGGCATTGCCCAACCCCACCGTGCTTGAGTCACCCTGAAACAAGGCGCCCTCGGCCTTGGCGGCGTCATATTTGGTGCCTTCGGTCAGCGTCTTGCTCAGCACATTGAACGCCTCAACAAAGCTGGTGATGGTCTTTTGAATGGTTGCGATGTCTTGGCTGACCGCCACCTCGGCCGCCGCCGTGGTGACCTGGGCAACCTTGATCGACAAGCCTGGCACCAAGCCCGCGAACGTGTTGCTGCTCGAAGTGACCGGTACCCCATTCAGGGTGGCCTTGGCGTCCAGCGCCTGCACCGTGGTCAAAGCGGTGGTACCCATGCCGAACGCACCCGTCTGCGGGTCAAAGCCCAGGCGGGACAGCCCGGCGTTATCGGTGTTGGTGGTGTCGTCGTCGGTCACCTGCACACGAAAGCCCGACACCTCACCGGTGCTGCTGGAACGCAAGGACAGCCGTTGCCCAGTGCTGTCGGTGATCACCGTGGCGACCACGCCGGCCGCGGCATCGTTGATTTTGGAGGCAATCGCACTCAACGTGTCTGAGCCGCTGACCACCGCGACCGACACAGCAGCAGCGCTGCCTGGGGTGAAACCGGTCATACCAGTGGCCCAGGTGCCCAACTCGATTGTCAAGGTGCCGGTGCCGATGGACGCATCGGTGGCTTGCACTGCGCTGGCCACCGACTGTCCCCGTGCGAGCTGCTGCACCTCAACGCTGTAGCTGGCCTTGGCCGGCACACCCGTCGCCGTGGCCGTGACAGCAGCGGTATTGGTTGAGCTGACGCTCAGCGGGTTCCATAGCGCAGCGGTACCAAGCCCAATGGCCACATCGCCCAGGCTGGCCACTTGTGATTTGATCGAGCCATAGGCAGACAACTGCGCGCCCAAGACCGAGGCTTTGGCCTTGAGTGAGGTGAGGGGCTGCTTTTCCAGCTCCACCAATTTGGTGATGATGCTGTTGGCATCCAGGCCACTGCCTATTCCCACTGACGAAATCGTCGACATTGCTCAACTCCTCGGGCCCGTATGGGCAGCAAATTACATAAAACACAAAGCGGCACAGGGTAAAAACCCTTTGCCGCCTTGGTCAAACCGGGTCGCCCCGGTCTAGCATTCGCTGCCCGGCGTTTAGCCGCGCAGCAGCGCCAGCACCCCTTGTGGCAACTGGTTAGCTTGCGCCACCATGGCCGTACCCGCCTGCTGCAGGATCTGGGCACGTGACAAACTGGCCGTTTCTGTCGCAAAGTCGGCATCTTGAATCCGTGAGCGCGAAGCACTCAGGTTTTCAGAGCTGACACTCAGGTTGTTGATCGTCGCCTCAAACCGCGACTGCAGCGCACCAAACTTGGCTCGCTGACCGTTAACCAGTGATAGCGCCGAGTCTGTTGTCTTGATCGCCTGGTTGGCACCGGCAATCGTGCTGACATCGATGGCGGCCACCGTGTTGAGTGACGACGTTGATGTCGCCAAAGCATTGGTGGTGGTTGCTGTCACGCCAAATGACTTTTCAGAGTCCAGCGTGAGGTAACCCGATGTGATGGCGTTTTGAACTGAAGCCGTCGTCGTGAGGGCTGCGGTGCCAGCAACGGTTGTGCCGTTGGCGTTGAGCTTTTGTGAAGTGACAGAGCCTGCCTGGATTTGGGTAGCCGTCTTGCTTAGGACAATGTCCGCGCCGTTGGAGTTGCTCAATGTCAGGGCTGTTCCAAGCGCGTTCACCACCGCCACCACACCCGTCTTGGAGGTCTGGTCATTGATCGCGGCAGCGGCATTCGAGAGGCCGTCGGCCGTGGCAATGGCAGACACGTTGAAGTTGACCGTCGAAGTGGTGCTGGTGTTGGAGGCAATGTTGAAACTGTAGTTGCCAACCGATTGAAACGACACACTAACATCGGTCTGAGCAGTAGCAGACACGCCGGTCGAGCCCTTTTGGGCATTGATGGAAGTAGCGATAGCCGCCGCCGTGTCACTCAAGGCGACCGTCACGTTGGCGCTGCCGGCAAAGCCACTGACCGCCAATGTGCCGGCCGTGATGCCATTGGTGCCGAAACCACCAGCTGTGCCAGAGGAGACACCAGCATTGGTGCCGGCGACCTGGTTGTTACCGTAGGCCGCGGTACGCACATTGACCGATGCTGCGGTGATGGTCTGATTCACGTTGGCACCCACCTGGTAGACGGCGGCGCCAAAGCTGCCGTCAAACAGATTTTGGCCGTTGAACTGGGTAGCTTGGGCAATACGGTCCAGCTCCGAGGTCAGCTGGCCAACCTCATTGTTAAGCGACAGCCGGTCTGACGAAGAGTTAGTGGCATTGGCCGATTGCACAGCCAGTTCACGAACCCGCTGCAAAATGCCGTTGACAGAGCCCAGTGCGCCTTCAGCCGTTTGCGCCAGCGAAATGCCGTCGCTGGTGTTGCGCACCGCTTGGTTCAAACCCCGAATTTGCGATGTAAACCGCTCGGAGATGTTCAGGCCGGCAGCGTCGTCCTTGGCGGTGTTGATGCGCAGTCCAGAGGACAGCCGGGCCATGGACGTGCTTAAGGCATTCTGGGAACTGCTCAACTGGCGTTGCGCGGTCAGCGAGTTGATGTTGGTATTAACGATACTGGGCATAGTAAGCTCCTGAAAACTGGATCCGTGGGGCATTGCTGCCCTTGTTAAACCAACCTAGGTTGGCCACCTTGGCCAGCTTCAGCAACTGTGCTTCAGCTTGGCGGCGGGCCCTTTTGGGGACCCGTTAGGTTCTATTTCGGCTCCAATCTCCTTGAACTTTAGGCTACCAACACACTATTTTTGAGTATTTTGTACATCAGGCAGGCCAGCCATCCTTTTTACTGACGCAGCAGTGCCAACACCCCTTGCGGCAGCTGGTTGGCCTGTGCCACCATGGCTGTACCCGCCTGCTGCAGGATCTGCGCCCGAGATAAATTGGCCGTTTCTGTGGCGAAATCAGCGTCCATAATCCGGGACCGCGAGGCGGTCAGGTTTTCAGAGCTGATGTTCAGGTTTTGAATGGTGGCCTCAAAGCGGGACTGCAAGGCACCAAATTTTGCGCGCTCGGTGTTGACCATGGACAGCGCTGAATCCACCGTCTTGATCGCCTGCGAGGAATTGGCAAAGGTGGAGACGTCGATCGAGGCCACCGTGTTCAGAGACGAGCTCAAGCTCGCCAGCGCGCTAGTGGTCGAGGTGGCGCCAAATGACTTTTCTGAGTCCAGGATGAGGTAGCCGGATGTGATGGTCGTCGCCGTAGCTGCAGCTGCCAATCCCACAGTGGTACCAGAAGTCGTACCACTGGAATTGAGTTTTTGTATAACAATATCGCCAGTATTTGCGGTCGATTTCGATAGGACAATATCAGCACCGCTGCTGTTGGTCAGCTTTAAGCCATTACCCGCCGAATTCACCACCGCCACCACACCGGTCTTTGACGTTTGGTCGTTGATGGCTGCGGCCGCCGCCGACAGACCGTCAACGGCCTGGAAGTTTGACACAGCGAAGTTCACCGAGGTGGCCGAGCTGGTGTTGGAGGCAATATTGAAGCTGTAGTTCCCGTTGGTGGAAAAAGACAGGGTAAGGTCAGTCTGCGCGGTGGCCGAGACGCCGGTCGAGCCTTTCTGGGCATTGATGGCGGTGGCAATGGCGGCTACCGTATCATGTACTGTGACCGCTACGGTACCGGTACCAGCAAAGCCACTAATGGCCAAGGATCCAGCACCCACGCCGTTAGACCCGAAAACGGCGGCAACTGCGTTGGCTCCTGAAGCACCTGTCCCAGCCACCTGATTGTTACCGTAGGCAGTGGTCCGCACATTGACCGTGGCCGCCGTGATGGTCTGGTTGGCATTGGCACCCACTTGGTACACCGCCGCACCAAAGGTACCGTCAAACAGGTTTTGGCCGTTGAACTGGGTGTTGACGCCAATGCGGTCAAGTTCAGACGTGAGCTGGCCTACCTCATTATTCAGTGCCAAGCGGTCCGACGACGAGTTGGTGGCGTTGGCTGACTGCACCGCCAGCTCACGCACCCGCTGCAAGATCGAGCTGACCGAGCCCAAGGCGCCCTCAGCGGTCTGCGCCAGCGAAATGCCGTCGTTGGCGTTGCGGGCGGCTTGGTTCAGGCCGCGGATCTGCGAGGTAAAGCGCTCAGAGATATTCAGGCCAGCTGCGTCGTCCTTGGCGCTGTTGATGCGCAGGCCAGAGGACAAGCGAGCCATCGAAGTGCCCAGGGACGCCTGAGAATTAGACAGGCTGCGCTGCGCGTTCAGCGCGTTAAGGTTCGTGTTGATAAATGATGCCATGGTGTTACTCCTATTAAGACCGTAAAAATCCGGCATTGCTGCCAATCCCAACGCCTGCATAGCGGATACGATCCATCCGCTGCTTGCGACGCTATGACCGGGGCAACCGGGTACAACCCAACTGCCTGCCGGACGACGAGCCTCACCTGTTGAGAGCATTAGCCCGCTGTGAGGTAATTCTCAAGCGCTGTGCTTTTTTCGAAGGCTCGATGAAAGCTGGAAATACCCCGCAATTTCGGGCCTGAGCATGCGTCGGCCGGGCAAAATCAAGAGGTTTTGGCATCGCCGCCCCAGAAAGAACCACACACTATGACAAGCACCGCCCTCACCAGCTCTGGCCAGTTAAAAGACCTGTCTGGCCCCATCACAGACCCAAGCGTCAAGCCCGGGCGCATGGCGCTAGACCGGCAAGACTGGCCGGCGGTACAGAAGTTTTGCCAGAAGCGGCTGCGCGCCAACCCGCGCGATCACTTTGGGCACCGGTACCTGGGTTTGTCATTGGCCGCGCAAAAGCTGCCGGACAGGGCGCGGGCGGCGTTTGAGCAGGCCCTGCTGGTGTACCCGACCGAGCCAGTGGTGTTGATCAACTTTGCCCAGCTGCTGATGGGCAAGCTGGAGACCGAGCGCGCTTATGCCCTGTGCAAACTGGCCACTGAGGTGGCGCCTGGACTACCAAGCGCCTGGATCCTGCTGATGAGCGCCTGCTACATGACTGGGCGCCACCAGGAGGCGGTAGCAGCAGGGCACACCGGCTTAGCCATGCCGATCGGTCTGGAACACCGGTTGCTCTTGTTGAACAACCTCAGCATCAACCTACGGGACCTTGGCCGCATGGACGAAGCTCTGGCAGCCAGCCGGGAAGCTACTAGGCTCAGCCCCACCTGGGTGGCCCCCTATATGAATCAGATGCTGTTCCTGCTGTCGGTGCCCGAGTCCTCGGCCATGGATATTAAGGCTGTGGCCGACCAGTATGCCGCGGTTGCCGAGGCACCGCACCGGGCCCAATGGCCGCGCTTTGAAAAGCGGGACAGCAAGCCGCAGCGTAAGCTGCGGGTCGGTTTCTTGTCTCCCGATCTCAACAGCCATGCGGTGATGTATTTTGTAGAGGGCCTGTTGCCGCAATTGGACCGCCGGCAATTTGAGGTGCTGGCGCTGTACCTGCAGGATGCCGAGCACCCGGTCACCCAGCGGGTACGCCACCATGTCGACGAATTCCACGCTGTGCACGGCCTGGATGACGCGGCCCTGTTCAAGCGGCTCACCAGCCTGAACATTGACATTCTGATTGACGTAGCCGGTCATACCTCTGCCAACGGCCTTGGGGCCATGGCACGCAAGCCGGCACCTGTGCAAGTGACCTGGCTGGGTTTCCCCGGCACAACCGGCTTGACGGCCATCGACTGGCGCATCACCGACAGCGTGGCTGACCAAGCAGGCGCAGAAGCCGAGTATGCAGAGAAGTTGTGGCGGCTACCCGAGGTGTTTTGTGTCTACCGGCCCATGATCCGGTTCCCGCTGTACCGCTACCAGCCAGCCTACCGGGTGCGCCCAACCCCGGCGCTGGCCAATGGCTACATCACATTCGGCTCTTGCAACAACCTGTCCAAGTTAACCGATGGTGTGTTGGCCACCTGGGCCAAGGTGCTGGCCGCAGTGCCCCACTCACGGCTGCTGGTGGAAGGCAAGGGTCTGGAGGACAGCGCCGCCTGCGACGACTTCACGGCGCGTTTGACCAAGCTGGGCGTGTCCTCAGACCAGCTGGAGTTAATCGCCAGAAACCCAGACAACCAATACCTGACCTACCACAAGATCGACATCGCGCTGGACCCATTCCCACTCACAGGAGGCACCACCAGCACCGACTTGCTCTGGATGGGGGTGCCAATGGTCAGCATGAATGGTGCAAGTTTTCGCAGCCGCATCAGCATCACCATGCTGCATGCTCTGGGCCACCCGGAATGGATTGCCGAGGACGAGGCTGCGTATGTGCGTATTGCCTGCGAATTGGCCCAAGACTGGGAGAAGCTCAACAGCCGCAGGCTGTCGCAGCGACATCGAATGGAAACATGCCCGATGATGGACGAAGCACGCTTTACCCGGCATTTTGGGGCGGCGCTGCGGTCCATGTGGCACCAGTGGTGCGCACAAACCCAGTTCCCCACAGACCCGGCCGCAGCACAGGCCGCGCTAGCCCAATGGGGCCAGCACACCTGGCCAGCGCAGGCGCCACAGGTCAGCATTGGGCCGGGCCAGGTCATCAGCTTGGGTGAAGCACACCAGCGGTTGCAAGCCATGACCGCCCAGGCGCTATGCACGGCCCCCCGGGAACAGGTGATGGCTGGCTGCAGCGAGCCGCCACCGATTACCCACCCCGATTGGCTCGCGGTACTGGATTGGTCCGAGTTTTTGCTGGGCTCAATTCCCAACGAGCCACTGGCTCTGGCCACGCTGGCCGAGTTGGAGCATGCCCATGGCCGCACCGATTTTGCCGCGACCTACCTGCATTACGCGCAAGAAGCCATAGCAAATCATAGGGTCAACACCTGATGCCGGTTTACGCCTGACGCCGCAGGAACCCCTCGGGCGCGACGGTCACCATTAATTTGCTTTGCATCTCGGCGTCATTTTCAAAATCCGCATGGCCAGCCAGCCACTGGCGTACCGCAGTTTTGGGGTTATTGCCCACATCCCAGGGCCTGTCGCTGAAGAAGCCAGGCGGCATGTCGTCAACAAAAGTGTCGAAGACGACGCAGTAGCTGCCTGCCGTGACCATGGACCCATAGGCCTCCAATTCGGCCAAGACATGGTCATGGGTATGCATGGAATCCAGAAAAACCATCACGGTGGCAGCCCCGGCCGCCAAGGCCTTAACCTGGTTGACCACGTGCGGGTCGATCGAAGAGCCCTGCACCATGCGAATCCGACTGGCCATGGGATGCGCTTCAATAGCAGCCCGGTTATGGTCGCGAATGTCGATGTCGATGCCTATTACCCGGCGCTTTGACTGGCGGGGGTCCATCACGGTATCGGCTGCAATCGCATCGCTCATGTCCAGCAAAGCCAGCATAGAGGCCGACAGGACAAGCGAGCCACCGTGGGCAATGCCGGTTTCAATCACGACATCGGGCCGCACCCGCATGATGAGCTCTTGCACCAGCATGATGTCTTGCGGGTACTGGATGATAGGCCGGCCCATCCAGTCAAAGTTATAGACATATTTGCGCTGCATGGAGGCCTGCAGCCAGTCGCGGGATAGAGCGTTGAATTTACTGTCCTCACCATATGCAGCCAAACGAACCCGTCGTTCATTTTGGAATTGATCAGAAGGGTTCATGGTTTTCATCCTTTTTGCTTAATGACGAGGCCCTGGCCTGTCGGCAGCTCGACCACAAAGTAGCCTCTTGCAGCGAACCATGGATCTTCTGCCAGTTTTTGAGCGCGGTAACCCAGCCACCCATAGTCATCCAGTACCAACACAGCCCCTGGCACCATTTTCTCAAAGAGGCAATCTAAAGCGCCAATTTCAGCCGCTGCGTTATTGAGATCAATGTGCATAAAAGCGATTTTTTCAGGGGCGACCGTGGCGAGCACTTGTGGAACACTCCCTTGGGTAACCGTGACATTTCCACAATCTGAAAACCTGTCTTTCACATATCTGAACAGCTCCTTGCTGTGTTCTGGCATCGTGTGGTGGGGCATCGTGGGATCATGGTCAAATAGGTCGTAGAGGTAATACCGTTTATCTTGTCGGTCACCAAACTTAATGGCATCGCAAATGATTCGTGCAGTAGTGCCTTTGTAACAAGCGCACTCCACAAAGTCGCCGTCTAGCTTCAAACCATTACGGGCACCCCATAAAACGACAGAAATACGCCATAGCACGGCCTTTTCAATATCGGTTTGAGTGTGTTTTTCAAACGCTGCCATTAAAGGTGCGTCCTCAAGAAAGCTCAGGTTTCGGTGATATGTGAACAGATTGTCGCCGGTATAGATACCTTGTTGGCCTTGAATCTGATCAACCGAATTTTGAATTCCCCCAACAAATTTTTCATGATTATCCAAGCCAAAAAAAACCGCCGTTAAATGATTAAGCGTTTGTTTCGGTTGTTCATTATTTTGGTTTTGAGTCACTTTCACACCCTTTTTTGCTTGGTTATTCAAATACTGAGGACAAAAGGCCCTCTACCGCCTGCGACATAAATCCGAATTCAGATGCTATTCGATTGATTTGTATCGGCTCATTCGTCACTGTGGGCGCACCAACTTCGGCTGTAACTGCGCAATGGGTTTTGGCCTTGATACTGGTCAACCATTGACTGTGTGTTAATTGAAAGCCACTGGCAATATTGTAAATACGGTGATGACTACCTTGGCTGAGACGCTGCAACAGTTGGACCACATCTGCGATGTGAATATAGTCCTTCGCAGTCCTTGGATCGCTGCGCAATACAACCTGCCCCTTGCGGGCGTCGCGCAGCAGACTGTAGACAAAGCTGTCGGGGTTGCCATTGGTGCCGCCCACCACATTGGACAATCTGGCGACGACACAGGGCCGCCCGCTGTGCAGCGCCAGACTCTCCCCCATCAGTTTGGACAGTTTGTAGAGGTCGTCTGGGTTGCCGGGTTGTGCGCACAAGGCCTGGTCTTCACCCGTATCGGCGGCGCCCAGGTAGACGCGTGTGCTGGAGAGGTACACCAAACGCTCAAAGCGCCCCTGACGCAGGACCCGTTGCAGCAGGCCGACGTGCGCCTCGACGGTCTCAAGGGGCCGGGTCCGGAAGTCGGCGGTTAAACCAACACAATAAAACACCACGCCCAGATCATGCGCCAGGTAACTCTCGTCGCCCCGGGCGGGCACGCGGCAGTCCCAGCCCTGGCGCTGCAGGTGGGCCACCAGATGGCCGCCGATGTAGCCGCTACCGCCCAGCACCGTGCAATGTCTCATGTCCTGGCACCCACCTGTCGCAGGGGATGCCCCGCCCAGACGGTGTAGGCCGGGATCTCTTGGCGCACCACCGAGCCGGCCGCCAGCACACAGCCCTGGCGCAGGCGGGCACCATCAAGCAACACGCAGTTGGCGCCGATCCAGACGTCATCTTCCACCACGATACCGCCCTTGCTGGGCAAGAAACCCTGCTCGCGGATCAGGCGCGAGCCCTCTTGGTAGGCGTGGTTGACCGGTGCAAAGGTGCAATTAGCCGCAATGGCGACGTGGTTGCCGATCTGGATGCCGTGGCCGGTGTAGAGCACGCAGCCGGAATTGATGGCCACGTGCTTGCCGATCACGACGTCACCAGCGCCGCCAGCCGGTTTGATTTTGACAAAGCTGTCTATGACCGAGTGCGCACCGACCACGATCCGGGTGCCGCGTACCGAGTCTTCGATATCCGCGAGTGCGGACACGTGGGCGGTGGGGTCAAGCTGAATCATGCAATCTCCAGCCCCGGCACCGCCGTGACAAACTTGCCGCCCCACCCCCGGATGTAAGCCAGTTGCTCCATAACCTCTTCCCGCAGGTTCCAGGGCAGGATCAGCACATAGGCGGGGCGGTGGGCGCGCAGGTGGGCCTCGTCCACGATGGGAATGCGACTGCCGGGCATGCACTGGCCCTGCTTAGCGGGATTTTTGTCCACCACGTAGGGCAGCAAGTGCGGGCGCACGCCAGCAAAGTTGAGCAGGGTGTTGCCCTTGGCGGCCGCGCCGTAGGCGGCCACCGAGACGCCGAGCTCGGCCTGCTGTGTCAAAAATGAGAGCAGCTCACGCACGATCCGTAAGGCCTGGCGCTGGAAATCGCCATAAAACTGGGCAGTGCTGACGCCTGCGGCCAGCTCCTCAGCCAACACCGCGCTGACTGCCGGGCTGACAGGCTGCTGCCCCGTGTCGCTGCGCTGAGCCAGCACGCGCAGGCTGCCGCCGTGGGTGCTGAGCGGCTGCACATCAAACACCGACAGGCCGTTGGCCGCAAAAATGGTCTGGACGGCCGTGAGCGAGAGGTAGGAGTAGTGCTCGTGGTAAGCCGTGTCAAACTGGCACTGCTGCACCATGCGAAGCAGGTGCGGAAACTCGAAGGTGGCCACGCCGCCGGGCTTGAGCAGGGTGGCAAAACCGGCCACAAAGTCATTGATGTCAGGCACATGGGCCAGCACATTGTTGGCCACCGTCAGGTCAGCCTGGCGGCCCTGGGCTGCCAGTTGCTGCGCCAATGCCACGCCAAAGAAACGCTCCACGATCTCAATGCCGCGCCCGCGTGCGGCGGCGGCGGTGCTGGCGGTGGGCTCGATGCCGTAGCAGGGAATGCCGTCAGCCTGCACATATTGCAGCAGGTAGCCGTCGTTGGCGGCCACTTCCACCACGCAACTGTGGGCCCCCAGCCCGAAGCGCTGCGTCATGTCGGTGACGTACTGGCGCGAATGCGCCAGCCAGGAACTGGAAAACGCGCTGAAGTAGGCGTAGTTGTCGTCAAACAAGGCCTCGCGCCCGGCATGGTCTTCGGTTTGCACCAGCCAGCATTGGGTGCAGACCAGCACCCGCAGCGGGTACCAGATTTCAGGGCCGTTCAGCGCGGCGGGCGTCAGGTAGGCGTTGGAAGGCGGCGCACTGCCCAAGTCCAGAAAGGGCAGGCTCAGCGCGCTGGCGCAGTGGCGGCATTTCACAGGCGCACTCCTTCAAAATCGGGGCCGATCCAGGCGTGGGTGGCGTCACGAGGCGACAGGCCAAGCACGGGCAGGGGCCAGGCGATGGCCAGTCGCGGGTCTTGCGGGTGCAGCCCGGCCTCTGCCGCCGGGGTGTAGGGGGCCGAGTGGCAGTACAGCAACTCAACGTCATCTGTGAGGGACTGGAAGCCGTGCGCAAAACCAGGCGGGATCAGCAGCGCCAGCCCGTTGTCTGGCGACAGGCGCTGGGCATGCCACTGCAGGTAGGTGGGCGAGGCTGGCCGCAAGTCAACGGCCAGGTCCCAGACCTCACCCTTAAGGCAGCTCACCAGCTTGGCCTCGGCATGGGGTGGGCGCTGGTAGTGCAGGCCGCGCACGGTGCCGCAGTGCCGAGTGTGGGTGTGGTTGATTTGGGCGATGGGCTGCGTCCAGCCAAAGGATGCCAGCTCTGCAGCACAAAACAGCCGGCTCAGGTGGCCACGTTCATCTGCCAGCCGGGCGCGGGCCACCAGGCACAGGCCGGGCAAGGGGGTGGGCGTGACCTGCAGGCGGCTCATGCTGCCCTACAAAACGCGGCGATGTCCGCCAGGCACAGGGCGCGGGCCTCTGCGTCGTCGTGCTGCGCCCGGTACCAGGCCAGCGTGCGGGCCACCGCCTCGGTCAGGGTCCATCGCGGTTGAATGCCCAGCACGGTCCGCGTCTTGGCGGTTTCCAGCGCCAGCCACCCGGCTTCATGCAGTGCAACGCTTTCAATTTGATAGCAAACTTCGCCCGTCCCATATGACTTGGAGGCCAATTCGACCACATGCCGGACGCTGGCGGCAGCCTCTGTGGCGGGGCCGAAGTTATAGGCGCCGGCAAGCGCCGGTTGGGCCCACAGCCGCTCGACCAGCCGCAGGTAGCCCGCCAATGGCTCCAGCACATGCTGCCAGGGCCGCACCGCCTCTGGCTGGCGCACCTGCAAGGGCTGGCCACTTTGCCAGGCCCGCACAGCGTCGGGGATGATGCGGTCTGCCGCCCAATCGCCGCCACCGATGACGTTGCCAGCTCGGGCGCTGGCCACCGCCACGCCCTGCCCGCACAGATAAGCATCGCGGTAACTGGCGATCACGGTCTCGCTGGCGGCTTTGCTGGCGCTGTAGGGGTCGTGGCCTCCCAGGGCGTCAGATTCCCGGTAGGGGTAGGCATGCTCCAGGTTGCGGTAGACCTTGTCGGTGGTGACCATGACGGCCACCCGCACGCCGGGCAGGTCGCGCAGGGCATCGAGCACGTGGGCTGTGCCCATGATGTTGGTGGCCAGGGTGGCCAAGGGAGTGCGGTAGCTCTCTCGCACCAGCGCCTGGGCGGCCAGGTGCAGCACGATCTCTGGCTGACTGGCACGAATGTGCCGGGCCAGCGCATTGGCGTCCCGGATATCACACAAGTGATGCTGATGCAGCAAGCCAGGCCCGAGCAGATCGAACAAATTAGGCTGAGTGCCTGGGGCCAGCGCCAAGCCGGTGACCTGCGCCCCAAGTTGCTGCAACCACAGTGCCAGCCAGGCGCCCTTGAAGCCGGTGTGGCCGGTCAGCAGCACCCGCTTGCCCTGCCAAAAACCAGCGTCCGGCTGCATCACCAGACTTTCCAGGGCGCGCGACCGCTCTGCCACAGGTCTTCCAGCATGGTCTTTTCGCGCAGGGTGTCCATGGGTTGCCAAAAGCCGGTGTGCTCGAAGGCCTCCAATTGCCCGTCGGCGGCCAAGCCCGCCAGTGGCGCGCCCTCCCACGGGGTGTGGTCGTCGGCGATCCGCGACAGGCATTTGGGCGAGAGCACGAAAAAGCCCCCGTTGATCAGGCCGCCATCGCCACGGGGCTTCTCGGTAAAGCCCTGCACCGCCGAGCCGGACAGTTGCAAGGCACCATAACGACCGGGCGGCTGCACAGCCGTGACCGTGGCCAGCTTGCCGTGTTTCTCATGGAACTCAATGGCGGCACTGATGTTCAAGTCGGACACACCGTCACCGTAAGTGAAGCAAAAAGCATCGTCCATGCGCACATAGTCGGCAACGCGCAGAAGACGCCCCCCGGTCAGGGTGTCTTCGCCTGTATCCACCAGGGTGACGCGCCAAGGTTCGGCGTGCTTTTGGTGCACTTCCATCTTGTTGCGAGCCATGTCAAAAGTGACGTCAGACATGTGCAAAAAGTAGTTGGCAAAGTACTCTTTGATGATGTAGCCCTTGTAGCCACAGCAGATCACAAAGTCATTGACGCCATGGGCCGAGTACATCTTGAGGATATGCCACAAGATCGGCTTGCCGCCGATTTCGATCATGGGCTTGGGCTTGAGGTGCGTCTCTTCTGAGATGCGGGTGCCCAGGCCGCCGGCCAGAATGACGGCCTTCATAGCCTGGTCGCCCACGTGGCGCGGCCAAGCAGTTGGCGAGGAGCAATAGCCATGTTGTCAGCCATAGGGGCCTTGAGTTGGGAATCCGGCAGCGAAGTCATGGCGGCAAGTATCTGAGGACGCAATAAATACTAAAGGCCGAAAAGCAGGGGGAATTCCCAATTTTTCATCTCGCTTTGTGTGGCGCTGCCGCACGACG
>CAJAXU010000606.1 GCA_903948045.1 uncultured beta proteobacterium
GCTTTGCGCCTGCTTGGCCTTGCTGGCCTTGGCCTTGAAGCGGGCAATGAACTTTTGCAGGTGGGCGATTTTGTCTTGTTGCTTGGAAAACGCCGTTTGCTGCAGCGCCATCTGCTCGGCCCGCATGTCTTCAAACTTGGAGTAATTGCCGCCGTAGCGCACCAGTTTGGCGGCATCGATGTGCAGGGTGACGTTGGTGACGGCGTCCAAAAATTCACGGTCGTGGCTGATCACAATCATGGTGCCTTCATAGCGCTTGAGCCAGGCCTCCAGCCAGACCAGGGCGTCCAGGTCCAGGTGGTTGGTGGGTTCGTCCAGCAGCAGCAAGTCAGACGGGCACATCAGCGCGCGCGCCAGTTGCAGCCGCATGCGCCAGCCGCCTGAGAAGCTGTTGACGGGGTTGGTGAGCTCGGTGGTCTTGAAGCCCAGGCCCAAGATCAGCGCCTGGGCGCGGGCCGGCGCGTCGTGGGCGCCGGCGTCTTGCAGAGCCATGTAGGCGTGGGCCATGCGGTCGTAGTCGTCGGTGGCCTCTGAGGCAGTGACCTCTTGTTGAGCGGCGAGCAGGGTGGTGTCGCCCTCCACCACGAAATCGGTGGCGCTTTGGCTGGTTTCTGGCATGTCCTGCGCCACCTGGCCCATGCGCCACTGGGTGGGGATGTAGTACTCGCCCACGTCTTCGTGCAGGGTGCCGTTGAACAGCGCAAACAGCGAGGACTTGCCGGCGCCGTTGCGCCCCACCAGACCGACTTTTTCACCCGGGTTGAGGGTGACGGAGGCGCCGTCGAGCAGCACTTTGGCGCTGCGGCGCAGCGTGACGTTTTTCAGGGTGATCACAGGCGTGGGTCGGTTTGGGTGGCGTTCGGGTAGCGCACGGTTAGGGGCCGGTAGCGCCCGGCACAGGCATGGCCGCTGGCGTGGCGGCTAAGGGTGCTAGTGTAAGGGCCCGGCAGGTTTCGAGCCGGACGCGATAATCCGGCCCATGTCATCTCCCAAAATCTTGTTCGGCTTTCATGCCGTGGGCGTGCGCCTGAAGACGGCGCCGCAGTCGGTGGTTGAAATCTACGTGGACCCGGGTCGGCGCGATGCGCGGATGCGGCATTTCATGGAGAAAGTGGCCGAGGCCGGGGTGCGGCTGATCGAGGCCGATGGCGTGCGGCTGGCGCGGCTGTGTGGCGGGCACGGGCACCAGGGCGTGGCGGCTCGTGTGCAGGAGCTGGCGCAGGTGCACTCGTTGGACGACTTGCTGGACGCGCTGGAGGCGGCGCAGGCCGAGAAGCCGGCGGCGGAGCGGGTGGCGCCGCTGATTTTGGTGCTGGACGGCGTGACCGACCCGCACAACCTGGGCGCCTGCCTGCGGGTGGCCGACGGCGCTGGCGTGCACGCCGTGATTGCGCCCAAGGACCATGCCGCCGGCATCAACGCCACGGTGGCCAAGGTGGCCAGCGGCGCGGCCGAGACCGTGCCTTATTTCATGGTGACCAACCTGGCGCGCACCTTGGTCGAGCTCAAGGAGCGCAATATCTGGATCATTGGCACCAGCGATGTGGCCGCGCAAACGCTCTACCAGGCCGATTTGCGCGGCCCGGTCGCATTGGTTCTTGGCGCCGAGGGA
>CAJAXU010000607.1 GCA_903948045.1 uncultured beta proteobacterium
AGTTGGCTGGCGCGCGCGATTTGCTGGCCCGACTGCCGACGATTCTGGGCACCGAGGTGCGGGTGATCGCCGCGCCCTGCCTGGGCCGTTGTGAGCAGGCGCCGGTGGCGGTGGTGCACCAAAACCCGGTGCCGCAGGCTACGCCAGAATCGGTGGCTTTGGTGGTCAAATCGGCTGCAGCCCTTCACCCATCTGCCTCTAGTGCTACGATTTTTGAAGCAGCAACGCATGCCGAAGCCTCGGTCTCGCCACTGCCACAAGCCACGCAGGTGGCGCCCGGCTACACCGGCTACCAGACCTATCGCGCCCAGGGCGGCTACGCGCTGGCGGCGGCGCTGGCCGCCGGCACCCAGCCGGCCGAGGCGGTGCTCCAGGCGATGGAAGACTCGGGCCTGCGCGGCCTGGGCGGGGCTGGTTTCCCGGCCGGGCGCAAGTGGCGCATCGTGCGCGATCAGCCCAGCCCGAAGCTGATGGCGGTCAACATCGACGAGGGCGAGCCCGGCACCTTCAAGGACCGCACCTACCTGGAGCGCGACCCGCACCGCTTTCTCGAAGGCCTGCTGGTGGCGGCCCAGGTGGTGGGCATCGAGGCCTGCTACATCTACCTGCGCGATGAATACCACGGCTGCCGCGCCATCCTGGAGGCCGAGTTGGCGCTGTTGCGCGCCGACCCGCCCTGTGCCCTGCCGCTGATCGAGCTGCGCCGGGGTGCGGGCGCCTACATCTGCGGCGAAGAGTCGGCCATGATCGAAAGCATTGAGGGCAAGCGCGGCGAGCCCCGGATGCGCCCGCCCTACATTGCCCAGGTAGGCCTGTTTGGCCGGCCGACGCTGGAGCACAATTTTGAGACGCTGTACTGGGTGCGTGACATCGTGCAAAAAGGTCCGGCCTGGTTCAGCGGCTTTGGACGCCATGGCCGCAAGGGCCTGCGCAGTTTCAGCGTCAGCGGGCGAGTGCAGTACCCGGGGGTCAAGCTGGCACCGGCCGGCATCACGGTGCAGGAGCTGATTGACGAGTACTGCGGCGGTATGCTGCCCGGCCACAGCCTGTATGCCTACCTGCCCGGTGGTGCCTCGGGCGGCATTCTGCCGGCCAGCCTGAACCAGTTGCCGCTGGACTTTGACACGCTGCAGCCTTACGGTTGCTTCATCGGTTCGGCGGCAGTGATTGTGCTCAGCCAAAAAGACCGGGCGCGCGACGCCGCGCTCAACATGATGAAGTTTTTTGAGCACGAGAGCTGCGGCCAGTGCACGCCCTGCCGGGTCGGCACCGCCAAGGCGGTGCGGCTGATGCAGGCGCCGGTGTGGGACACCAGCACGCTAGAAGACCTCAATGTGGTGATGACCGACGCCTCGATTTGTGGCCTGGGCCAGGCTGCGCCCAACCCGGTGCGCAGCATTCAAAAATATTTTGCGCAGGAGATTGTTTAAATGAACGCGCCCGCCCACCTGGCCGAAGTGACGCCACAAACTGTCAGCTTCACCCTGAACCAGACCCCGATTCACGCCTTCGAAGGCGAAACCATCCTCAAAGCCGCCCAGCGGCATGGCATCGACATCCCGCACCTTTGCTACAAGGACGGCCTGCGCGCCGACGGCAACTGCAGGGCCTGTGTGGTCGAGGTCAAGGGCGAACGCACCCTGGCGCCCAGCTGCTGCCGCAGCGCCACCGCTGGCATGGAGGTGCAGTCCACCAGCGAGCGTGCCCTCAAGAGCCAGAAGATGGTGCTGGAAATGCTGCTGTCCGACATGCCCGACACCGGCTACAAGTGGAACGAGCAGGACGAATCCAAACAACATGGCGAACTGAGCGACTGGGCCGCGCGCCTGGATGTGACGGTGCGGCCCGAGCTCAAAGCACTGCGGCGCGAGCAGCCTGCTGCCGACCTGTCGCACCCGGCCATGGCGGTCAACCTGGACGCCTGCATCCAGTGCAACCGCTGCGTGCGCGCCTGCCGCGAGGAGCAGGTCAACGACGTGATCGGCTACGCCCTGCGCGGCAGCCACAGCGCCATCGTGTTCGACCTGGCCGACGCCATGGGCGACAGCAGCTGCGTGGCCTGCGGCGAGTGCGTGCAAGCCTGCCCGACCGGAGCGCTGATGCCCAAGACGCAGGTGGGCTCGCAGGTGGTGGACAAAAAGGTGGACTCGGTCTGCCCGTTTTGCGGCGTCGGTTGCCTGCTGACCTACAACGTGAAAGACAACAAAATTGTGAGCGTTGACGGCCGCGACGGCCCGGCCAACCACAGCCGTCTGTGCGTCAAGGGCCGGTTCGGCTTTGACTATGCGCACAGCGCGCAGCGCCTGACCGTGCCGCTGATCCGGCGCGCCGGCGTGGCCAAGGACCCCGAGGCCCTGCAGGCCCTGAACCGGGACAGCGCCGACTGGTCGGCTGTTTTCCGCGAAGCCAGCTGGGACGAGGCGCTGGCGCTGGCGGCCGGCCGGCTCAAAGGCCTGCGTGACGACCATGGCCCCAAGGCCCTGGCCGGTTTTGGCTCGGCCAAGGGCAGCAATGAGGAGGCCTACCTGTTCCAGAAGCTGGTGCGCACCGGCTTTGGCTCCAACAACGTGGACCATTGCACCCGGCTGTGCCACGCCTCCAGCGTGGCAGCCTTGCTGGAGGGCGTGGGATCAGGCGCCGTCAGCAACCAGGTCAATG
>CAJAXU010000608.1 GCA_903948045.1 uncultured beta proteobacterium
GATCTGTTCTGACTAGCCGGGTATCAATTCAATTGTTCCAGGGCCCTTCGGGGCCCTTGCCATTTGTCGGTGCCAATGCGGAACTCCGCCATATTTGCGCCTTCCTACACAGCCGCTAACAGCAGGGTTTGGCCCGGCAAAGCCAGCATCGTCCTGCGGCGGGAAAGTCTCACGCAGTTGCAGCACTTGGCTATAAAAGCTGTCGGCCACGGGTTTGACAGCGGCCTCGCTGCGGGCAAAGTAGTCGACCGACACCAGCACTGCAACCGGCGTGTTGCGGTTGGTAATGACCTGGGGCTGCTGCTGAGCCGCGGCGATC
Organism: uncultured beta proteobacterium; assembly: GCA_903948045.1. GTDB lineage: Bacteria > Pseudomonadota > Gammaproteobacteria > Burkholderiales > Burkholderiaceae_C > Rhodoferax. The sequence goes on from CAJAXU010000608.1 coordinate 320, forward strand.
AGGGCAGAGAGCTGTTGGCGGGATTGGGCAATAGAGATGGACATAAAATTCCTTTATGTACTTAATATATGTACATTATAGACATTTCGATCAAAACTGCACGGGGTTAGCCCTTGCCTTACTTGGATACTTGGCAGTTATGTGTGTCGCAAATGCTGATTGAGCGCGGCCAACAGCCTGGGTGGAGCAGCGGCTCGGCACCGCTGTTATCTAATACGCCACATGAAATATTCTGAAAATAGCCTGGGGATCGCCGCCATGCTGGCTGCCGTCGGCTCGTTTTCCTTGATGGACGCGGTCATGAAGTCGTTGACTGACAGCTATCCGCCGATGCAGGTCGCAGCGCTGCGCGGCCTGTCGGCCATGCCGCTGGTCTGCGCCTATGTGCTGTGGCGGCGTGAGGTGCCGCAACTGCTGCAGGTACGCTGGCCGCTCCACCTGTTCCGCGGTGTGATCGGGGTCGCCATGCTGTACTTGTTCGCCTACGGTGTGCAACGGCTGACCCTGACCGACGCCTACGCCATCTCTTTCATCGCGCCGCTGATCATCACCATCCTGGCGGTCCCGTTCCTCAAGGAGAAAGTTCATCTCCGGCACTGGATCTGCCTGTTCGGTGGCCTGGTGGGCGTGCTGGTGGCCATGAGGCCCAGCGCCGACACCATGCTGTCCATGGGGGCTTTGGCAGTTCTCGGTTGCGCCTGCTGTTATGCCGCCTCGGCCGTGGCAGGACGTATCCTGACCCGCACCGACACCAGCAGCAGCCTGGTCTTCTGGATGACCCTGCTGCTCGGGCTGGGCGCGGGCGTGCTGGCCGCGCCCGATTGGGTGGCCATCCAACCGAAACACTGGCTGCTAATCGTCGCGCTGGCCGTCACCGGTTTTTTGGGCCAGTTGACCATCACCCAGGCCTTTCGTTACGGGCAGGCGTCGGTCGTGGCCCCTCTGGAATACACCGCCCTGATCTGGGGCGCCGGTCTGGACTGGTTCATCTGGCGTACCCTCCCCGGCGCCAGCACGCTGCTGGGCGCGCTGATCATCATCAGCTGCGGCCTCTACCTGATCCGGCACTCGCGCAACCCGGCGGTGCTGGTGGCGACGCCACCTTGAGGGACTCGGGTCAGCGCAGCACTGGTTTCGGCCGCATCGCGTCCAGCGGCAAACGCACCGGGAACTGTTGCCGAATGGCCTCGTCGATGCCGGCCGGAATATGCGTCGGGTAGTGCGTCGCCAAGATGCTGTTGAGCTTTTTGGAGGCACGGTCCAGCAGCGTGGGCCGGCCCTGCTCCACCCACTGGTTCGGGCTGGAGCGGTCGCCAATCTGGGGATACAGGTAGTCCCTTTGCATCAGCTTGAGGGTCTGGTCCGAGCCCAGGTAGTGGCCGGGGCCCTCCAGGCAGACCTGGCGCATGGTGTCGAGCGAGATCGACTCGTCGTCCACCTCGATGCCGCGAATGGTGCGCTGCACCGCGCCAATGATGTCGTTGTCGATCAGCAGGCTTTCCAGCGAAAAACCCAGCAGGCTCGCCAGCATGCCGGCCGACTCGTAAATCAGGTTGGCGCCGCTATTGCCCACCAAGGCATGGTTGTAAGCCTTCTCATAGCCCGATTGGGCGTCTGGCAGCTTGGCGTCGCTCATGCCGGAGGCGGTGCCGCCGGTCAGGTCATAGAAACGCGACAACTGGGCGCTGGCCGCTGACAAGAGGGCCTGCTCCGGGCTGCCGCCCGACATGGCGCCGGTGCGCAGATCCGACACAAAGCACCAGGTGCCAAAAATGGCCGGGGCCTTGGGTTTGAGCGCGTTCACATACACCAGGCCCGCCAGGCACTCGGCCACCTCCTGCACCAACGCCGCCGCCAGCGAGGCGGGCGCAGTGGCGCCGGCCTGGCCAGCTGACAGCAACAACACCGGCATGCCGCCATGCACCGCCACCTCCAGGCATTTGCAGGCGTCGTAGGCAAATTTCATGGGCGGCACGACAAAGCAGTTCGACTGGCTGACAAAGGGCCGGGCCCGCCATTTGTCTTCGCCACCAGCGATCATGTGCAGCATCTTCAGGCTTTGCTCAACGTGCTCGGGCGCGACCCAGCTGGCACCCACGTGCTTGGTGGTGCCAGCCACGCAGGCATAGGTGGTGTTGAAGTCCATCTCTTCCGGTAAGGCCAGGTCGCGACAGACCACCGAGCGCTGGAAGAAATGGATGTGCTCCAGCGTGTCCACCACGCGGGCGATGTTGTAGAGGTCTTGGGTGGTTGAGTCGCGGTACTCGCCGGTGTGTGCGTCCACCATGCTGACCGCCGCCCCGGCGGTGCCGAAATAAACCTTGGAGCCCCAGGGCTCCATGTCGTGTTTCGGGTCCTGGCCATGCAGCACAAAATGGCGGCCGGCATTGGCAATCGTGTCTTCCACCAGTGCACGCGGGAACAGCAGGCGGCCGGAATCGGTCAGCTTGGCGCCAACTTTGGTCATGGCGTCGATGCCGCTTTGCGGTGCATCGGCAAAACCGATGGTTTCCAGCGCATCCAGCGCGGCGTTGTGAATTTTCAGCACATCAGCGTCTTTGAGCGGCTTGTAGCTGCCGCCCATCATGCCCGGCCGCACCGGCTTCAGGCTGTCTGGCAGGGGCGCTGCACGCGCTGCTCGTCGGGCTTCCCTGGCCCCGCCACGTCGGACCACGGTCTCTTCGGTTGCGCTCATTTGATTCCCCTCGTTAGAAGATGTTTAAAACTCACTCACAAAGCTGGGCCTAGGCACGCAGACGTGCATTGGTCGGGTCGTACAAAGGCTCGGCCTGCACCGTGGCGCTGCGGCGTTGCCCCAGCACATTGACCTCCAGCCGGGTGCCGGGCTGCGCCAGATCAGCGCGCACATAGGCCAGCGCCACGCTCTGGTTCAGCGTGTGGCTCCAGACGCCCGAGGTGGTCAGGCCAACGTTGTCGGCACCGTGGAACACCTGGGCACAGTAAGGGGCCTCAGCATCACCCGGCTGATCGAACACCAGCGGCACAAAGCGCTGGGCGGCGCCCCGGCTGTGCTCGGCCAGCAGGGCGTCCCGCCCGACAAACGCCGGCTTTTTGAGGTCGATGAAGCGGTCCAGCGAGGCGTCCAGCGGCGAGTAACCGCTTTCCAGATCGCTCTTCCAGCCGCGGTAGCACTTGTCGATGCGCAGACTGTCCATCGCGTACATACCGAAGTCGCGGATGTCAAAGGCCTGCCCGGCCGCCCAGACCGCGGCGTACAGCGCCGGCATCTGGGCAATCGGGGCGTGCAGCTCCCAGCCCAGCTCGCCCACATAGTTCACCCGCATCGCCAGCATAGTCCCCGTCACCGTGCTGATCTCGCGCGCACTCAGCCAGGGAAAACCGGCGTTCGACAGATCGGCATCGGTCACCTGCGCCAGCACCTCGCGGGCGCGCGGGCCGGCGATGATGAGTGACCCCAGCTCCGCCGACCGGTCACGCACGGTAATCGGGCTGCCGGTTGGAAGGCCGCGGGTCAGCAAATCCATGTCGTGCGTGGCGGCAATCGCGGCACTGATGATGTAGAAGTGGTCCGGCGCCAAGCGGGTGATGGTGAACTCACTCAGCAGCTTGCCGGTGGGCGTGAGCGCGTAGGCCAGCGACACCCGGCCCAGCCCAGGCAGCTTGGAGCACGAGAGCAGGTCCAGGTGCTGGGCCGCGCCCTCGCCTTTGAGTTCGAACTTGGTGAAGCCCGGCAGGTCCAGCACGCCGACCCGCTCGCGCACCGCCGCCACCTCCTGCGCCACGGCCGCATGCCAGACGCTCTCGCGCCGGAAGGACAGGTTTTCTGCCGGCACAGTGCCATCCAGATCAAAGTACACCGCGCGCTCCCAGCCGCCACGGGCGCCAAAGCGGGCGCCCTTCGCCTTCAGGGTTTCATACAAGGGCGAGGGCCGCAGGGGCCGACCGGCCGGCCGCTCTTCATAGGGGAACGAAGACGCATACTCGTTTTGGTAGACCTCGATCGCCTTGGCCACGGTGTAGCCGGTGGTGGCGTAGTCGGTGTAGCGGCGCCGGTCCAGCGACCACAGGTCCCACTCGGTCTGACCATGGATGACCCATTCGGCCAGCGCCTTGCCGGCACCACCACCCTGGGTGATACCAAAGCTAAAGGTATTGCAGTGAAAGAAGTTACGCAGCCCGGGCTCCGGCCCGATGTAGGGGTTGCCATCGGGCGAGTAAGGGATGGGGCCGTTGACGCCGCGCTTGATACCGGCGCGCGCCAGGGCCGGCACCCGTGCCATCGCGTCCTCGATGTAACTCTCCAGCCGACCAAAGTCGTCGTTCCACAGCTGGTTGGCGAAGTCATCCGGCATGCCGTCAAGCCACATCGGCGTGGCTTTCCACTCGTACGGCCCGAGGATGAAGCCATCACGTTCCTGGCGCAGGTAATAAGAGGTGTCGGGGTCGCGCAGCAGCGGCAGGCGCTCACTGCGGTCCTTGAGCTCGGGCACGTCCTCGGTCACAAGGTACTGGTGCGACATGACCGCGATCGGCAGGTGCCGCCCAACCATCGCCATGACCTCACCGGCGCGGTAACCGGCGGCATTGACCACCACCTCCGCCACCACCTCGCCTTTGTCGGTGGTGACCAGCCACTCGCCATTGGGCTTTTGCGCCAGGGCGGTGACCCGGGTGTGCCGGCGCACCCGGGCGCCGAGCTCTCGCGCGGCCCGCGCCAGCGCCTGGGTCAGCTGCGAGGGGTCGATGTCGCCGTCCAGCGGGTCCCAAAGCGCACCCAGCAGGTCATGCGTCTCGATGAAGGGGTAGCGTTGCTTCAGGTCACTCAGCGACAGGATGTCGTAATCCAGCCCATTCGCCTTGGCCATGCTTTGCACATGGTGGAACTCGTCCATGCGGTTGCGGGTGTGCGCCAGCCGCACCGAGCCGGTCAGGTGGTAGTTGATGGGGTTCTCGGCCGAGGCGGCCAACTGGCGGTAGAGCGAGGCGGAATACTTCTGCAGCTTCAGGATGCTCCAGCTGGTGGAGAAGGTGGGCAGGTTGCCCGCTGCATGCCAGGTCGAGCCGGAGGTTAGCTCGTCTCGCTCCAGCAACAGGGCGTCGGAGATGCCCATCTGGGCCAAATGGTACAAACAACTGCAGCCGACAA
>CAJAXU010000609.1 GCA_903948045.1 uncultured beta proteobacterium
CATGGCCGGGCGCAGGCGGGAGGCGGCACCGAAGCGGGAGCCGACCTCATAGCCCACCAGCAGCGCCGCCATGAAGACCTCGGCCGACGCGCCGCTTGCCTCGCACAGGGCCAGCGCGGCGGGCAGCACATGCACCGCCGGATGACCCCGTGAAAAACGGTTGCCCTCGTCCATCTCCAAAAAGGTGCCGGCCGTGCCGTTAATCAACGCGGCCACATCGGCCGAGCTACTGCCCCCCAAACCAACCAGCGTGGCCGGGCCCGGCGTGCCCAGGCGGCCGGCCAGTGCGCGCAGCTCGGGCTCAGCCGAGCCGCCGACGATGGACGCCAGCGTGTCGGCCAGCACCCAGCTGGTCTGCTCGCGCACCGCCGGGGGCAGGCTGGCAAAGTCAAGTTCGGCGGCAAAGCGGCTCAGGGTGTCAAGATAGTCCATGCGGCGTGCTCCTTCGTGTGGATTGAATGGCCCATCTTGGACGGTCATTGAATCTGGTGTTACGGGTCTGCCCGGGTTGACGAGCGGGCACGATCCGTGCATAGTCTAGGCGAATTGTTCTACTTATGGAACAATATCTTCGTCACACCACCAGCCCACCATCGAGAGGATTGCCATGAATACCACCCATCCCGTGTCGCGCCGACTGATTTTGCAGGCCAGCGCCGCTACCGCCGTACTCGGCGCACCCGGCCTGTTGCTGGCCCAACCCAAGCCAGTCAAGGTTGGCCTGCTACACCCGGTCAGTGGCGCCTTGGCCTACAGCGGCGGTCAGTCGCGCCTGGGCGGCACGATGGCCATTGACGAAATCAACGCTGCGGGTGGCATCAAGTCCATGGGCGGCGCCAAGCTCGAAGCCATGCTCGGCGACTCCCAGTCCCGCCCCGAAGTGGGCGTGAGCGAAGTCGAGCGCATGCAGCAAGACGGTGTGTCGGCCTATGTCGGCTGCTTTGCCAGTGGCATTGCCCTGCCAGCCACCCAGGCGGCCGCCAAGTACAACACCCCGTTCCTGATTGACGTCGGCGTGTCTGACGCCATCGTCAGCCGCGGCCTGAAAAACGTGTTCCGCCTGGCCCCGGGCAACGGCAAGTGCGTGGACGACGCCTTTGCCGGTCTGGCCGAAGTCAACAAGGCCGCCGGTGGCGTGGCCAAGACCGCGGTCATCGTGCACGAAGACTCCGAGTTCGGCACCAGCACCGCCAAGCTGCTGGCCGCCAAGCTCTCGGGCATCGGGCTGGAGGTCAAAGAGGTGCTGCCGCACGCCACGCCGACGCGCGATTTCACCAATTTGGTGCTGCGTATCAAAGGGATCAAGCCCGATATCGTGATCATGAGCAACTACCAAAACGAGTATGTGCTGATCGCCCGCACCATCTTCCAGCAGAAGGTCGATCTGGCCGGCATGTTCAGCGTGCTGGGCGGCGGCTTCAACTACAAGCTGGTGAAAGAGCAGCCGGACGTGGCGCAGTACATGATGGACTTCAACCACTGGTACAACCCACGCAACCCCAAAGCGCAGGAAATGCGCCGCCAAATCGAGTCCAAGGGTGGCCTGTTCACCTTCGAGGTGTACTGCACCTACAACGCGGTCAAGCTCTACGCCAGCGCGCTGGAGGCCGCCAAGTCGGCTGACAAGGCTGCGGTGATCGCCGCCCTGGAGGTCAGCACCTGGGCTGACCATTTCATGCCCTACGGCCCGACCAAGTTTGTCAACGGCCAGAACCAGGGCGGCCGCGCAGCACTGCTGCAGGCCTCCAAGACCGATATCGACGTGGTCTGGCCCAATGAGTTTGCGGGCGCCAAGCCGGTGTTCCCACGGCCAAAGTTCGGCTGATCCAGCTGCCCTTCTGACCCGGCGCACCCCCGTCACGGGGGCGCGTCGGGCACTGTCTTTGCCTGGAGAACACTTTGGACCCTACCATCCTCGCCGCCGCCACCATCAATGGTGTGTTGCTCGGCGGCATGTACACGCTGGTGGCCTGTGGCCTGACCCTGATCTACGGGGTGCTGCACATCATCAATTTCGCCCACGGCAGCATGCTGATGCTGGCCATGTTTGGCGTGTTTTACCTGCTGACCAAGTTCGGCATTGACCCTTACCTGGCGATGGTGGTGATGGTGCCGGTGATGTACCTGTTTGGCTACGCGCTGTACAAAGGGGTGATTGGCAAACTCTCCAACGGCAAGGATGAAAACATTCTGCTGATCACGCTCGGCCTGTCGATCCTGATCGAGAACATCGCGCTGATGCTGTTCAAAGGCGACTCGCGCACCATTTCGGTCAGCTACTCCGACCGCATGATCGAACTCGGCCCCACGCTGGTGCCCCTGCCCAAGCTGATCTCGTTTGCCGTGGCCCTGGCGCTGTGCGCCGCTTTAGGCCTGTTCATGCAACGCACCGACCTGGGCCGCGCCATCCGCGCTGTGGCCAAAGAACGCGTCGGCGCACGCCTGGTGGGCATCGACGTCGACCGCATCTTTGCCATCTCTTACGGCATCGGCCTGGCCACGCTGGGTGCGGCGGCCTGTCTGCTGATGCCGATTTTCTACGTCTCGCCCACCATCGGCCACGTGTTTGTGCTGGTGGCCTTCACGGTGGTGGTGCTGGGCGGCATGGGCAGCTTTATGGGTGCGGCGGTGGGCGGCCTGATCGTCGGCCTGACCGAATCCTTTGGCGGCCTGTACCTGGGCGAGAGCCTGGGCCAGATCGGTATTTCACTGATCTTCATCCTGATTTTGCTGTTTCGGCCATCAGGCCTGTTCGGAGCGCGCCAATGACCTCCAGCCTCAAACCGGTGCCGTGGGCGCTGCACCTGACGGTGCTGGCGATTGCCATCTCCTTCCCCTTTGTCTTTCCGTCCAGCTTCATGGTGAATTTTGGCGTGATGGCGCTGTTCTATGCCTTCATCGGCCAGTCGTGGAACATCTCAGGCGGTTTTGCCGGTCAGCTGTCGTTCGGCCATGTCGCCTTTTTTGGCGTCGGCGCTTACGCCTCGACCATCGTGCAACTGCGTCTGGGCTGGTCGCCCTGGCTCGGGCTGCCGGCGGCAGCGCTGGCCGGGGCCGTGGTGGGTGGCGTGATCGCCGGGCTGTCGTTCCGGGCCGGCCTGAAGGGCTCTTACTTTGCCCTGATCACGCTGGCCTTTGCGGAGGTGCTGCGCATCATCACCAACTCGGTCAGCTTCACCGGCGGCGGGCTGGGCTTGTTGATCCCGATGAAGGCCAGCGCCGCGAACTTCCAGTTTGCCGAGCGCAGTGGCTTTTATTTTGTGATCCTGCTGATGGCGGCGCTGTCAGTGGCGCTGGCGGAATGGCTGCGCCGCTCGCGCTTTGGTGCCCAGCTCGCCGCCATCCGCGAGAACGAGGACTCGGCCAAGGCGCTAGGCATCAATGTGTTCCGCGAAAAGGTCAAGGTGATGCTGCTCTCAGGCGCCATCGGTGGCATGGGCGGTTGCTTTTTTGCCCAGTATTTCCTCTACATTGACCCGCTGGTGGTGTTCGGCGTGGACAAGTCGGTCGAGATGCTGCTGGTCAGCATGATCGGCGGCGCTGGCACGGTCTATGGCCCGCTGGTCGGGGCACTGCTGTTGGCCTTCATCAGCGACATCACACGGGTGCTGACGCAGGTTCAGGGTCTGTCGTTGGTACTGTATGGCAGCCTGCTGGTGGTGATCATTGCCTACCTGCCCAACGGCCTGATCGACCTGTTCAAACGCCGGCGCAAGCCGGCCGGGGGGCCGGCATGATGCTGCAAGTCACTGGTCTGACCAAAATCTTCGGTGGCCTGCGCGCGGTCGACAACGCCAGCCTGGGGGTGGATGAGGGCCGCATCGCCGCACTGATCGGCCCCAACGGTGCCGGCAAGACCACGCTGTTCGCCTGCATCGCCGGCTTTCTGCCGCTCAACGGCGGCCGGGTCGAGTTTCTGGGCCAAGACATCACCGGGCTGCCGGTGCACCGCATCGCGCGCGCCGGCATGGTACGCACTTTCCAGATCACCCAGCCCTTTGCCAAGCTCACGGTGCACGAGAACATCGCCGTGGGCGCCTACCAGAAGTTCAGCGACCGGGCCCGGGCCTGGGCCCATGCGCAGGCCATCGCCGAGCAGGTCGGCATGGCGCACATGCTGGCGCAGCCGGCCTCCGAACTGACCGTGGCCGGGCGCAAGCGGCTGGAGCTGGCACGGGCGCTGGCGACCTCGCCCCGGCTGCTGTTGCTCGATGAGGTGATGGCCGGGCTCAACCCCTCCGAAATCCTGGAGATCATCGCCATCATCCGCAAGATCCGCGACAGCGGCGTCACCGTGCTGCTGATTGAGCATGTGATGCACGCGGTGATGAGCCTGTCCGACCACATCCATGTGCTGTCCTACGGCAAGATCATCGCCGAGGGCAGCCCGCAGCAGGTGGTCAACAACCAGGCCGTGGTCGAGGCCTACCTCGGGCGCGGCAGCACGGCTGGGTCCGACAGTTTGGCCGGAGGCGCCCATGCTTGAAATCCGTCAACTGCGCGCCGGCTACGGCAGCGTCGAAATTTTGCGCGGCATCGACCTCGATGTCGGGCAGGGCGAGATCGTCGCCGTGCTCG
>CAJAXU010000610.1 GCA_903948045.1 uncultured beta proteobacterium
CAGCAAAACCGTCGCTGCAGCAGGGGGCAACTGGAGCACCAGCTTTAGCAGCGCAGAGGTGCCGGCGGATGCAAGCACCACCATCAGTGCCGTGGCAACAGATATAGCGGGCAACGCCAGCATAGCGGGGACAAAAGGGGTCACTGTTGACACCACAGCGCCAGCATTGCCCGTCATCGCTGCCGTGGCCACCGACAACATCGTGAACGCTGCAGAAAAGGCCACTGGCGTCACCGTGTCTGGCACGGCAGAGACTGGTTCCAGCGTGGTGGTGAGCTGGGGCACAGCCAGCAAAACCGTCGCTGCAGCAGGGGGCAACTGGAGCACCAGCTTTAGCAGCGCAGAGGTGCCGGCGGATGCCGCAAGCAGCACGGTCAGTGCCGTGGCTACCGATGTGGCCGGCAATGCCAGCATAGCGGGGACAAAAACGGTCACCGTGGACACGGTAGCGCCGACTTTGGCCTCAGCCAGCCCAACTGACAGCAGCACTGCAGTGGCAGTAGCCAGCAACATAACTCTGACCTTCAGCGAAACAGTTGTGGCACGAAGCGGCGGCACCATTGAGTTAATGACGGATTACGGCAGTGGGCATCAATCGGTGGAAGTGTTTTCAGTCGGTGATGCCACGCGGGTGACGATCAGTGGCAATGTCGTCACCATTGACCCCACCAGTGCCTTGCTGCCCAGCACGGGCTACCACCTCGGGTTTAACAACGCATTGGCCGACAACGCTGGCAACGACTTCAGCTACCCGCATGGGCAATACAACTTCACCACAGCCGCGGTCAACAATGCTGGCAAAACCGCTGATATCACCGCATACAGCTGGAAAGCCCACACGCTGCTCAGCGGCGTGAGCCTCAACGCAGCAGGAACCAGCCACAGCGGCACAACCGACGCCAACGGCGCAGTCAGCTTCACCTCAGTCAACGACGCCAGCCTCAGCTTCACAGCCAGCCGAGCCATCCCCAGCGCAGAAGCCGCCGTCACAACAGCCGCCGTCAACCTGCAAGATGCCATCGCTATCCTCAAAATGATCGTCGGGTTGGATGTGAATGGTGCTGGTAAAGCCCTGTCACCGTACCAGGCGCTGGCGGCAGATTACGACGGCAATGGTGCTGTGCAACTGACCGACGCCATTGGTGTGCTCAAGCACGTGGTGGGCCTGACTGCGCCGCAACCGGCGTGGCATTTTGTGAACGAGCTGGACACCACGGTGCCAGGCAAAGCCAATTTGAGCCCGGGCACACCTCAGACCAGCATCAGCGCCAACATCAGCGGCAGCAGCCCGGTGCACGTGGGCCTAGTGGGCTACCTGAGTGGCGACGTAGACGGCAGCTTTGCCGGGGCAGCTGGGGCGCTGGATCTGGATACACTGCAAGGCACTTACTTCAACAATCTGACATCAAGCCACGGCCTGAACCCGTCGCAGTTTGGTATCTACAGCGTGTAGTTTTTATGCCCATCGTCGGCACAGACTCTTCTGACAATCTGGTCGGTACCGACGGCGACGACACTCTGTTCCCCGGGCTGGGCGATGATATTGTCCGTGCAGGTGACGGCAATGACGAGGTCTCTGCCCGAGATAACCAGACGCCGGCAAGCGCCAACGAAGGCAACGACAGCTTTTACGGCGAAGCTGGCGATGACCTGTTAAATGCATACGGTGGCCTTGGCAACCACCTGCTCGACGGTGGCACTGGCAATGACACCTTGTACGGCGGCCAAGGCAATGACCTGCTCATTGGCGGTGACGGCAACGATACCCTGTACGACCAGACGGCCGGCCTAGACACCCTGCAGGGTGGCGCTGGCGACGATTATTTGTCCACCTACACCAGCACTGGTAATGCCAACCTGGACGGTGGCGCCGGCAATGATTCTTTGTCTGGCAGCAATGGCAATGACACTTTGGCAGGCGGCTCGGGCGCAGACCAGTTGTGGGGCGGCGCGGGGAATGACCTTTATCTGATATCGAGCCGCGATGTTGACCTGTATGACAGCAGCGGCGCCGACGCGGCCGTGGTTGGCATCAGCTTTGTAAAGCTGCCCTCAAGCATTGAAACCGTCAGCTACACCAACGGCGCCCTCGCGCTGCCCTATTGGCTGGATGCCTTGTTGGCGGGCGAGGCCGCCAGCTTCGCCATGCTGCTGGGGCCAAGCAAGACTTTCAGCTACGCCTTTCCGGCGGCACTGCCCGCTTACAACGATTCGCCGGCAGATGCCAACGGCTTCACCGGCTTCAGCACCCAGCAGCAACTGTTCACACGGGAGGCGCTGGCCTACGTGGCTACCGTGCTGGATCTGCGTTTTGTGGAGGTGGCCAGTGCCGATGCGCTCAACACCATCAGCTTTGCCAACAACGCACAGGCCAGCAGCGCCGGCTACGCCACCCAGCCAGGGGCCTTGAAGGTAAGCAGCGACGTTTTCCTGGACGTGGCTACGGTGGGCAACCTGGCACCGGCAGACGGCCAGTATTCGGCCCTGACGCTCATTCACGAGATTGGGCACGCGTTGGGCCTCAAACACCCATTCAGCCATCCGGATGCCACGGGCGATGTGGGCGAGGGCCCTTACCTCCCAGACGCTGAAGACACTACCGCCTGGACGGTCATGTCTTACGCCAGAGACGCAGCCCAGTACCACCTGACCTACAGCGCGCTGGACATTGCCGCCCTGCAATACCTGTATGGCCCCAGCGCCACGGCCCGCACCGCCAACGACAGCTACGTGGTCAGCGCCAGTACCGCCAATTTTGTGTGGGATGGCGCTGGCGCCGACACGCTGGATGCCAGCGCGCAAACCCTGCCTGTCACGCTTTACCTGGAGCCCGGCTACTGGGGCTATGTGGGCAACAAAGCCAGCCTCATCACGGCGGCCGGTCAGATTACCGTTAATTTTGGTACGGTGATTGAAGACCTGAAAGGCAGTGCCGGGGCCGATACGCTGGTGGGCAACGGCGCCAACAACGTCATCACCGGTGGCGCGGGCAACGATACCATCGACGGTGGTGCCGGCACAGACCAGGCCCGATTCAGTGGGGTGCAAAGCAACTACACCGTCATCACCACGCCCACGGGCTACACCGTCACCGACAACGTGGGCACCGACGGCACAGACACTTTGATCAATATTGAAAGCCTGGTCTTCGCACAAGCCCCAGCCACCCAGACCATTAAGGCCCTTGCCTACACCTGGAAAGCCCACACCCTGCTCAGCGATGTTTCAGTATCAAATAGGGCGCTAAGCCACGTCACTGCTGGTGATGGCGCTATCAATTTTGAAGTTCCTATTGCGGCAAGCCAAACGCTGACCGCCAGCCGCGCTGTGCCCAGCGCAGAGGCTAGCCTGACCAGCAGCGCCGTTAACCTGCAAGACGCCATTGCTATTTTGAAGATGATTGTGGGTCTGGATGTGAATGGCGCAAGCAGGCCCCTGTCGCCTTACCAGGCGCTGGCGGCAGACTTCGATGGCAATGGTGCGGTGCAACTGACCGATGCGATTGGCGTGCTGAAACATGTGGTGGGCCTGACGGCACCGCAGCCAACTTGGCATTTTGTGAATGAGTTGGACGCTGCGGTGCCAACCAAAGCTAATTTGAACCCAGGCACACCACAAACCAGCATCAGCGCCAACACCAGCGGCAGCAGCCCGGTGCATGTGGGCTTGGTGGGTTACCTGAGTGGGGATGTGGACGGCAGCTTTGCCGGGGCCGCGGGGGCGCTGGATTTGGATGCCGTACAGCAGAACTATTTCACCAGTCTGGCGACGGCGAGTGGGTTGAATTTGACGCAATTCGGGGTTTACTGACGACGCAGCGCCCGAACATCGGGCCGGCTTAGTCCAGCAAAGATTTCACCCAAGCCATCTGCCCTGGCAGGCAATGGCTGTGCAGGTCGTAGTGGCTGACCGCAAACTCCCGCGCTGCCTGGCCTAACCTGGCCCGCTCGGCCTGGTCCTCGCACAGCGCGACGACGTTGTTGGCCAAGCCCGCCACGTTAAAAAAATCCACCAGCCGGCCGGTTTGATTGTGTTCAATGGCCTCGCGCACTGGCGCCGTGTCGCTGGCCACGATGGCACAGCCGCTGCTCATGGCCTCCAACAGGCTCCAGCTCAGCACAAAGGGGTAGGTCAGGTAGGCGTGCACGGTGGAGAGGTGCAGCATCTGCAGAAAGTCGGCATACGGCACATTGCCCAAAAAATGCACACGGTCCATGTCCAGCTCGGCCTTCACCTCATTCAGAAAGATGTCGCGCCAGCCGGTGGGCGGCTTGCCGGGGCCGGCACCAGCGGCCTGGGGCGGTAAGGCCCCGTAGCTGACGCCGTCAGCCCCAACAATCAGCACTCTGGCCTTGGGCCGCGCCCGCAGAATGGCCGGTAGCGCCCGCATGAAGATGTGGTAGCCGCGGTAGGGCTCCAGGTTGCGGTTGACGAAGGTGATGACCTCGTCCTGCCGGGTCAAGCGGACCTCGCCTCGGCGCGTGCCCAGCACCATTTGCACGGCAGCATTGGGGCGCACCAGTTGGGTGTCGATGCCGTCGTGCATCACCGTGATCTGGCTGCGAAACGGCTCGGGAAACACCGAGCGTTGCCAATGCGTGGGCGCCAGGCCGCCCTGGCTCATGGGAAAGTGCAACTCGTAGTTGGCATTCTTCAGGCGCAGGCGGCAGGCGTCGTCATCCTTCACCGCTGAGAACTCGGGGTCAAAGCCCATGTCGGCGCCCTGGGCGTGGTAGTAAAACTCGCTGTAAATACCCAGGCGGGCCTGTGGCCACAGGTCCTTCAGGAACAGGCTCTCACCCCAGCCCGGGTGGGCCACGATCACGTCGGGGCTAAATCCGTTTTGCTTCAAGGCCAGTGCGGCGCGGTAGGCGGCCTCACCGCGTATGACCTTGGTCTCCAGGTCGGTCAGCCAACGGTGGGTTTTGCCCGGTGGTTGCCGCGGCAGCCCGTAGCGCACCAGCTGCACGCCGGCCATGGGCGGGGTGGCGTTGATGTGCATGGCCACCACGCGGTGGCCGGGCAGGGCGGCCAGGGCCGGAGCCAGATGCTTGAACTGGCCGGGGAAATTTTGGTGGATAAAGAGAATGTTCACGGGGTCAGACGATAACCCATGCGCTCACCAGTTCAGTGCCCAGTCGTCCCGCGTCAGGTCAATGCGCTCACCCGTTTGCGCCGAGTGCTCGGCGGCCAGGCCAATCACCACAGCTTTCAGGCCGTCGGTCAGGCTTACCTCCACGGCCTGCTGGCCTTGCAACACCGCCAGAAACTTTTGGTGCTGGTAAAAGGTAGAGCCGTTGTGGTCGCCGGCGTCCAGCAGCAGCGGGTCCACCGGGATCTCCAGCAGGCGCGGCCCGGGCTGGGTACCTTGCATTCGAGCTTGCCTTGCGGCCCGACCACGCTGATTTCTTCTTGGTAGCGCGAGCCTTCGGCAAACATGCACAGCTCGAGCAAGGCCCGCCTGCCGCCTGGGAAATCCAGCACCACAAAGGCGTTGTCCAGGATGTCGGGTTGCTCGTCGGCGTAGCGTTCGTCCAGGTGGTTGTGGTTTTGCCCGCCCGAGGCGTAGAGCCGGATCGGGTCGGCCTGCCCGAGTTTGTGGTGATGATCTGCGGCGACATCATGACCATGCCGGGCCTGCCCAAAGAGCCGGCGTCGATGCGCATTTTTTGCAATATGGGCCACGGGGAGGCCTGTCCGCAAACGACCGTTCTGACGCCCCTCTTGGGCTAGGGGCGGGCACACCCTGCCTTTTTGAGCTATCTCAATCCCGCAGGAAAGGGTTGGAACATACTGAAACTGTTTGGTGTGTTGAAGCGGAACACTTTCCTGTTGCACAGTTGGGGGTGGTCGGTCAATGGGCCCGAACACTTTGTTTCAAGTTTCCAGAAATCCTTCCCAAATGGCTAAAAATTCCGTTCTCGTTGATTCTGCGACTCAAAGATCAGGTGCCCTTTTGAAGCCCGACGCCATGGCCATGTCACCTCAAACGGCGGGGGGTGGGCTCAAGGCCACGGCCAAGCCTGACAGCTTGGGTAGTCTGGACGAAATCATTATCGATGGCGCGTCGGATGCAGTGTCGGCAGTCGACGTGCCTCCAGGCGACTCTGTCGTCGTCGCGCAGGCTGGGCCCGTGGTAGCCGGGCCACCAACTGCTGCGACAGGAGTCTCGGCCGGCGCCGCAGGCACAGTCGGCAGTGCCGGAGGAGCAGCGATGAGTGCTGGTGCGTCCTTGGCGGGTGCCATTCCGAGCTTGATGCTGGCTGGCGTCGCCGGCTTGGCCGTAGCTGCCGGTGTCAGCGTGTCAAGTGACAGCGGGCCGTCCAACCCGCCAGACACCACCCCGCCCCCCAATCCCAGGCTGGCCCTGGCGGCTGACACGGGGGTTTTGGGTACTGATGCAGTGACAAATGTTGGGGTTGTCAATGTGTCGGGTCTGGAGTCTGGTGCAACCTGGGAGTACAGCACCAACGGGGGCGGAAGCTGGAGCGCCGGCAGCGGCAGCAGCTTTGCGCTGAGCGGCGATGGGGCCAAGACAGTTATTGTTCGTCAGACCGATGCAGCAGGCAACAGCGCGACATCGGCGGCCTTGCGTTTCACCCTCGACACTGTGACCGCAACTCCGGTAGTCAACCTGGTCGCCACCGACGCTACGGTCAATTCGGCAGAAAAACTGACCGGGGTCATCGTGAAGGGAACTGCCGAAGCCGAGGCCAGCGTGGCTGTGACTTGGGGCAGCCTGACCAAGGTCGTTACTGCGACGTCTGGCGCTTGGAGCGTTAATTTCAGCAGCGCCGATGTGCCAGCTGACGCCACTGACAGCACCATCAGTGCCGTGGCTACCGACGTCGCCGGAAACGCGAGCGCGGCCGGCGCAAGAGTTGTCACTGTCGACACCCTGGCGCCAACAACGCCGGTGATCGGCGTGGTGGCGACCGATGACATCATCAACGCAGCGGAGCGAGGCGCCACGGTGACAGTCACCGGCACCAAGGAGGCTGGTGCGACGGTCACGCTCAATGGGCAGGCGACGACGGTGGTGGACGCAACGAGCTGGAGTTACGTGCTTGATGCGGCGGCTATCGGCGCCTTTGGTGAGGGGGCACAGACCCTGACGGCGATCGCTACCGATGCCGCGGGCAACGTCAATGCAACCAATGGCACACGGGCCATCACGGTGGACACGGTGGCGCCGACTGTGACGATCACGGATGATGAGGCCGGCGTGGCTAACATCGCGGGTGGCAGTGTGACTTACACCTTCACTTTCAGCCAGGCGGTGACGGGGTTTACGGTGGCCGATGTGAGCGTGGTGGGCGGCACCAAAGCGGGCGCATTTGCCACGGGGACTGATGGCGACACGGTCTACACCCTGGTGGTTACGCCCAATGCCAACGCCACGGTCAGTATGACGGTGGACGTGGCCGCTGGAGCTGCGGTCGACATCAGCAACAATAGCAGTGTGGCAGCTACCCAGGCCGTGCAGGCGGTCGACACCCTGGCGCCGACTGTGACGATCACGGATGATGAAGCCGGCGTGGCCAACATCGCGGGTGGCAGTGTGATTTACACCTTCACCTTCAGCCAGGCGGTGACGGGGTTCACGGTGGCCGATGTGAGCGTGGTGGGCGGGACTAAAGCGGGCGCCTTTGCCACGGGGACTGATGGCGACACGGTCTACACCCTGGTGGTTACGCCCAATGCCAACGCCACGGCCAGTATGACGGTGAACGTAGCCGCTGGAGCTGCGGTCGACGTCAGCAACAATGGCAATGTGGCGGCTACCCAAGCCTTGCAGGCGGTTGACACGCTGGCGCCAACAACGCCAGTGATCGGCGTGGTGGCGACCGATGACATCATCAACGCAGCGGAGCGAAGCGCCACGGTGACAGTCACCGGCACCAAGGAGGCTGGCGCGACGGTCACGCTCAATGGGCAGGCGACGACGGTGGTGGACGCAACGAGCTGGAGTTACGTGCTCGATGCGGCGGCTATCGGCGCCTTTGGTGAGGGGGCGCAGACCCTGACTGCGATCGCCACCGATGCCTCGGGCAACGTCAATGCAACCAATGGCACACGGGCTATCACGGTGGACACGGTGGCGCCGGTGATCAGCCTCCTGAGTGCCACCGGCGCGACTGGTACGGTGGTGCTGACTTATGACGGCCCGCTTGATGCGAGCAATGTGGCGTTAGCGTCCAACTTTACCGTCACCACTGCGGATACCGTAAATCCGGTCACGGCAGTGGCTGTGGCAGGCTCGGTCATTACCCTGACGGTCAGCGCCTTCACGCCGGGCAGCATCACGGTGGCCTACGCCGATCCCACTGCGGGCGACGACACCGCTGCCATCCAGGATGCGGCGGGCAACGATGCTGTCGGTTTTTCGACTGGCGTGGTGGCCGACGGCTATGTGCGGGGCGCCATGGTCTATATCGACACCAATAGCAATGGAATCGCCGACCCGGGTCTCGACTACCTGGTCGGCAGCACGAACATCAATGGCAATTTCTTCTTGTCTACCGACGCTCCCGTCGGTACCCTCATCGCCGTGGGTGGCGTCAACACCGACACGGGCGTGCCAAACACCTTGTCACTCAAAGCCCCTGCAGGCTCGACCACGATCAACCCTCTGACCACAATGATCCAGGCCGTGGTTGACACATCGCCGGGCATCTCCGCTGCAGCGGCGGCCAGCAGGGTGGCTAGCCGACTGGGCCTTGATCTGGACGAAGGCGTTGGCCTGCTCCACTACGACCCGATTGCAGCCACTACGTCTGCTGACCCGACGATTTCAGCGGTCGCCCTGAGCGCCCAAAAACTTGCCGCCCAGGTGGCCACCATGATGACTCTGGCCAGCAATGCAGCGGCAGTGTTGGCTGGCGCCGCCAATGCCTACGGTGCAGCCGATGTGGCGGACCAGGTCGTGAAAAGCCTGGCCGACCAAATCTCCAATGCCGTGACAACAGACCCTGTGGTGCAGCTGGCCGATGCCAACACCGTCCATGCCTTGCTGACAATCGCATTGCTCGGAACAGAGGTCAGCGCGGCACAGCAGGCCCTAATTCAAAATGCCATCGTCGATGCGTCCAATGCCATCGGCGCGGCGATGGATCTGGGTGCGATTACGGCGGCGCAAAGCCAGGCCCTGGATGACCTACCTCCTGCTGCGCCGGCTATTTGGGTGCCTGGGCCGAGCGGAGGGATGACGCCCTCCGTGCAAGTGCATTTCGACACTACCGCCACGGACGGCAGCGCGGTGGTCGCTGGTGACACGGTGATGCTGCAGGACAGTGGACAGCCGACAGGCGTGACAGCCACTTTGGGCATTGCCGACATTGCAGCCGGCTTCGTGACCATTGCTGCGCCTGGACTGACCGGGGATGGGCACCTGATCACAGCTGCGCTGGTCGACCGCGCCGGTAACGTCAGTGCCGCATCGGCGCTGTTGCCCGCCCACTCCGAGACGTTCGCGGTGCTGCCCGCACAGGCTGGCCTAGTAGCCCTGGTGGGTGGCAGCGATAACGACTACCGGGACGACGTGCCCCTGCCGAAGTTTGAAGAGGTGTTCCATCAGCCCGGTGAGACCATGATAGCGACTGACACCATGGTCAATGTTGAAGTGCAGCCTTTCATGGTGGCTGATACTGCCATACGGCAAGTGGACTTGGACCTGGCACACAGGGCGATTCCGCAGATCATTTGAGATGGGTTACCGGTACCTGCCGTATGGAGGCCTGTTGGTTCTGTTTTGCTTGCACGGGTTATCGGCCCAGGCGGAAGCGCAACACGCCTGGGGTCTGGGTCGTTTGCTGGAGGCGACCTGGGCCAGTCACCCCGCTGTGATTGGCAAGCACGCGGGTGTACAAGCCGCACAGGGGGACCTGGCGGGTGCCAGGTGGCAGCGCTACCCTACCCCCACGGTTGAGGCTGGGCTGGGGAGTGATGGCGCCCACACCACATTGCTGCGGCTGGATCAACCGCTGTGGAACGCCGGCCGGATCAGCGCGGGGGTTGATGCAGCCGGCCGGCGCCTTGCCGCCGCCGATGCGGCGGTGCTGGAGGTACGTCAGGAACTGGGGCTCAAAGTGATTGCGGCCTGGGCTGAGGCGAAGCGGCAACAGGTGCGAGCTGCCTACGTCGCCTCGAGTGTGACTGAGCACCGTAAGCTGTTGCAGATGATCGAGCGGAGGGTGAACCAAGAGGTCAGCCCCGCTGTGGATCGCAACTTTGCCGAGTCTCGGTTGCTACAGGTTCTGAATGATCTATCGGCGGCCCAGCAGGCGCTCGGCAATGCCCTGACCCAACTCTCGCAGCTCACTGGACAGCCAGTTGCGCTGGCAGACGGCACTTCAGCCGACGCTGGGCCGATCTCGCGTGAGGTTGCTTTGGCCCAGGCGTTGGCCAATTCGCCGACGCTGAAGCGGCTGGTCGCCGAAGAAGAGGCAGCCGACGCCGACGTTGCGTCCAAGCGTTCCGGTCTGTGGCCGCAGTTATCGTTACGGGTTGAATCGGCTACCGGTGAAGCGGCATCCCGGCGAGCCTTGCTGGTCCTGACCGCCCAACCGGGGGCGGGGTTGTCTGCCTCGGCCGGGGTGGCTGCGGCTGTCGCACGGCGCGAGGCCATTCGCTTGAGCCGTGAGGCTGCCGCTCGAGACATTCAGGAGCAAATCGCGATCGATTGGGACGACAGGCAGGCCTCCATAGCCCGGCTCAGCCATGCACGCTTGTCCAAGGCGATGTCGGCGCAGGTTTTTGAGTCTTACACGCGGCAGTATGTGGCCGGGCGAAAAACCTGGATTGATGTGCTCAACGCGGTGCGTGAAGCCACTCAGGCCGAACTGGTCCTCGCCGATTTTCAAGCCCAGTCTGAGGCGGCTGCTGAGCGTCTGCGACTCAGAACCGGCGAATGGCTTGGCAGCGCTGGCAATGCCCCCGCCGGCACGGCGCTACCATGAGCCCGCTGGCGCAGTTGTTGGACCGGGCGGCCCGACTGGTCGGCCAGCGGCTGGTCGCAGACCGGCTGGACGACCTGAGTCGGTTGGTTGCCACCAAGGGCGCCGGCTGCCCGGCGGCGGTGCTACTCCCTGAGGCCTGGCGGGCTGCCGGCTTGGCCGGTGACCCCATCGCCTTGCGGCAGCCGACCGCGACTGATTTGCCATTCGTCGGCTGGCGCGAAGACCTGGGATGGTTTCTGGTGACGGCGCGCAGCGCCGATGGATACTGGGCAATGGTGGCACCAGATGGCATGCCAATGGCATATGCCAACATTGCCAGTCTGGATCGCGCCCAGTGCTTCGGGTTGCCGCATCGGGATCAAGGTGACCAGCCAGCACCACGCGCGATTGGCCTGGTTTGGCAGGCCATGTTGGCGCAGCGCCACGTCTTCAGCGATGCCGTGCTGGCTACGGCACTGGTTAACCTGCTGACCCTGGCCGGTTCGCTCTACAGCATGCAGGTCTACGACCGCGTCATCCCCAACCAGGGTTTCCAGACGCTCAAGGTATTGACTGTCGGCGCCATTGCAGCGATTCTGCTGGAGTTTGTGCTCAAGCAGATTCGGGCCGCCATGGTAGAGCGGGCCTGCACCGAGATGGATCACAACCTGTCGGGCTGGATTTTTGCTCGTATGTTGGGCATTCGCATGGACCAGCGGCCCGCCTCGGTCGGCACATTAGCGGCGCAGGTGAAGGGGTTTGAGATGGTGCGTGGCATGCTCACCTCCACCTCGCTGTTTGTCTTGGCTGATGTGCCCTTTGCCCTGGCTTTTCTGGCGGTGATTGCCATGGTGGGCGGCTGGGTGGTGCTGGTGCCGCTCTTCACACTGCCAGTCGCTCTGGTGGCGGGTCTGGTGTTTCAGCGGGCCATAGAGCGTCATGCACGCACCAATTTGGTGGGCAATCACCAGAAGACCGGGCTATTGGTCGAGGCCATCGACGGCGCCGAGTCTCTGAAAGCCAACGGCGCCGGCTGGAGATTCCAGACGCGCTGGAGTCGGTTGGCCCAGGCGACGGCGGATGCCGAGCAGCGGGTACGCCATTTTTCGTCCTCGTCCCAAAATCTCACGGCGCTGATGCAACAACTGGGATACGTCGCGTTGGTAGCCACCGGCGCTTATCTGGTGAGTGAGAACCAGCTCACCATGGGCGGTTTACTGGCCTGCTCGATCATCAGCAACCGCGCGATGATGCCTATCATCCAACTGCCGGGCATGATGGTCCAGTGGGCCCATGCCCGCGCAGCGATGGAGGGCTTGGACAAAATCATTGCGCTGCCCGGCGACGACGATGATGCGCCGCATGGCCTGACCCCCGGTGTGCTAGAGGGCAGCCTGCGCTTTGAGCACGCGCGTTTTGCCTACGGACTAGCCAAGAACCGGGCGCTGGCGCTAGAGCGCCTGAACATCAAGGCGGGCGAGCGCGTCGGGGTGGTGGGCGCTATTGGTTCTGGTAAAAGCACCTTGCTCAAGCTAGCGTCAGGTCTGTACCGACCGATGGAGGGCAAGAGCTTTCTGGGCGGCATCGATATGGCCCTGCTGGCCCCGGCGGTCCTGCGTGAAACCATTGGCTATGTGCCCCAGGAGGTACGTTTATTCAGTGGTACGCTGCGCGACAACCTGCTGCTGGGGCTGCCAGACCCCGGCGACGAGGTGATTTTGGCAGCGGCCAGACGCACCGGCCTAATGGACCTGATCAGCGCACAGCCCCGCGGGCTTGCCTTGCCGATCCACGAGGGGAGTCGTGGCGTCTCGGGCGGTCAGAAACAACTGATCGCGATCACCCGACTGGTCTTGGCGCGACCCAAAATATGGCTGCTGGACGAGCCAACCGGCTCGCTGGATGCACTCAGTGAGGCGCGTGTGACCGCGTTGCTCAAAGAGGAAAGTGATGCGGGCGCGACGCTGTTGGTTGCGACCCACAAGCCGGGGATACTCCCCTTGCTGGAGCGTGTGGTGGTGGTGCATGGCGGATGCGTGGTGCTCGATGGCCCGAGAAACGTGGTCATGGACAAGCTGGCTAACCGCATATCGCCCACGTTGACCGTTGTGGCCGCCACAGGAGCCAAGGGATGAGCCATCGAGCCATTGCCCAAGGGGGCCGGGCTAACTCGGGCCGCTTACTCATTTGGAGCTGCTTTGTGGCTATCTCAGGCTTTGTGCTCTGGGCCGATTGGGCCGAGATTGACCAGATCACGCGTGCCAGCGGACAGGGTATTTCCAGCGCCCGCAATCAGGTCATCCAGTCGCCTGAGGGGGGGGTCATGCGCGACTTGATGGTACGCGAGGGCGCAAGAGTCAAACAGGGCCAGGTACTGTTTCGGCTCGACAAGAACAAGGCAGAGGCCGCCTACCTGGAGAGTGCGGCGAAAGCGGCTGCGCTGAAGGCAGCCGTCGCACGACTGCAGGCCGAAATGCTGGGCGGGCAACCGCAGTTTCCGGCGGAATTGAGCCGCTACCCCGACTTTCAGTCGAACCAACAGCAGTTGTTCAATAAGCGGCAGTCAGCGGTGCATGACGAGTTGGCCGCTCTGCGCAAGTCGATGGCAATGGTCAAGGTGGAGCTGGACATGAACCTGCCCCTGCTGCAGACAGGCGACGTCAGCCGGTCCGATATCCTGAAACTGCAGCGCCAGGTATCGGACATAGAGGGTCAAATGATCAATCGCCATAACAAATACCTGCAAGACACCCAAACCGACTACGCTAAAGCGCAGGAGGACCTGGCCTCCGCCTTGCAAGTCCTGGCGCAGCGAAAGGAGCAACTTGATTACACAGAATCACGGGCGCCGATGGATGGCGTGGTGCGCAATGTGCGCATCACCACGCGCGGCGGCGTTGCCAGGGCGGGTGAGGAGATCATGCAGATCGTGCCGCTGGAGGACGATTTTCTGATCGAAGCCAAGGTCAAACCGGCTGATGCTGCGTTCGTAAAGCCCGGTTTGCCCGCCACAGTGAAGCTGGATGCCTACGATTACACCGTTTATGGGCCGCTGCGAGGTCAAGTCACCTACATCAGTGCTGACACGTTCAGTGAGGACAACCGTAGCAACGAGTCGCCCTACTACCGGGTCCAAATCAAAACGAATGGCCGAAGCCTTGTTGGCAAAAACGGTGAACAAATAGCTGTGCAGCCCGGGATGACGGCCTCGGTAGAGATCAAAACCGGGAGCACCACCGTTCTACGCTACCTCACCAAGCCGATTCTCAAGACCGTGACGGAATCGATGCGAGAACGTTGATGGCCGGCCGGACTAACCGGGCGGCATCTGCCGTGGCGCCCGACACTGAGCCATGCGCTTACCAGTTCAGTGCCCAGTCGCCCCGCGTCAAGTCAATGCGCTCGCCGGTCTGCGCCGAGTGCTCGGCGGCCAGGCCAATCACCACGGCTTTCAGGCCGTCGGTCAGGCTTACCTCCACCGCCTGCTGGCCTTGCAACACCGCCAGAAACTTTTGGTGCTGGTAAAAGGTGGAGCCGTTGTGGTCGCCGGCGTCCAGCAGCAGCGGGTCAACCGGGATCTCCAGCAGGCGCGGCCCGGCGGGTTGGCGTGGGCTGACGATCAGCTGGGCCACCGGGGCTGCCCCCAGCAGCTCGCCCGGCCAGAAGCGGCCCGGGC
>CAJAXU010000611.1 GCA_903948045.1 uncultured beta proteobacterium
CGCGACCAGGAAACCACCCGCCGCGCCTGCGAGAAATTTGCCCTGATCCCCACCAGCGTTATGAACTTTCTGGAGGGCACCCGCTTCACCGCTGCCAAGCAGGCGCGCCAGCAATCACCCTACCGGCACCTGCTCAAACCCAAAACTGGCGGCGTGGCCGTGGCACTTAATGCCATGGGCGAAAAGTTTGAGGCGGTGCTGGATGTGACCATCGTCTACCCGGATGGCGTGCCCGATTTCTGGCAGTTTCTCAGTGGGCAGGTGCGGCGGGTCATCGTACGGGTCCAGACCCTGCCGATCCCCAGCCAACTGCTGGGCGGCGACTACGCGGGGGACGCCGCCATGCGCCAGGCCTACCAACAATGGGTTCATGAGCTGTGGCTGGCCAAGGATGCCCGGATCTCCACGCTGTTAGGCATCAAATAGGCCTCCAAGCCTTATGGGATAAGGGTTTGTTGCTATATATACTATAGCAAACCTCTTTCGGATGGTCAGCGTCTCAACGCAGGTGCTTGACCAGCTTGGCCCGGAACATCTCAGGCAAACCCAGCCGCCGCGGCCCGGGCTGTAGTTCAAAGCAGTCCCCGGCGCTCAGGTGCCCGGGCTGGTCCACCGCCAGGTAAAAACCGCAGCAACCGGCCAGCGCCATGGCGCGCGCCGCGCCGGCAAAGCCCATGGCGGCATTGAACTTGTAGCAGGGCTCGCGCGGCTGCGTCACCCGCAGCGCGCAGTGCGGAAACTGCAGCACGTCACCCACCCAGACTTCGGTTTCCAGCAGGCCCTGCAGGCTCAGGTTTTCACCGACCGAGCCCCAGGGCAAGGCGTCGTCCAGGGGGCTGACGCCCGCATCAGCACGGGCTTGCCGCCAGAACGGGTAATGTTCGCTCGGGTAGGCGTACACCGCTTTGTCCAGGCCGCCGTGCACCGACAAGTCGGCCTGATCATCGCCGCCCAGGCCCAATGGCAACACCGGCACCGGCCCTTGAGTAGGCTGCTTGTGAATGGCCGTCAGTACGCTGCGCCCGTTGATCTTGACCCGGCGCGCCGGCGCCACCTGCAACCCTAGCAACTGCGGCATGCGTCAGTCCCTTAAGCCGACTTGGCGCCCAGCCCCATGGCGCGCGTGATCACTTCTTTCATGATCTCGTTGGTGCCGCCATAGATGCGCTGCACCCGGGCATCGGCGTAGGCGCGGGTGATCGGATAGTCCCACATGTAGCCATAGCCGCCAAACAGCTGCACGCAGGCGTCCATCACCTTGCACTGCAGGTCGCTGCACCAGTACTTGGCCATGCTGGCAGTGGCGGTGTCCAGCGCCTCGGTCAGCAGCAGCTCGATGCATTTGTCCACAAACACCCGCGCCACCTGCACCTCGGTCTGCAACTCGGCCAGCGTGAAGCGGGTGTTTTGAAACGCCGCCACCGCCTGGCCAAACACCTGGCGCTCCTTGACGTAGGCCACCGTCCAGTCAATCGCCGCCTGCGCTGCCGCCACTGCGGTGATGGCAATCTGCAGCCGCTCCCAGGGCAGCTGCTCCATCAGGCAAATAAAGCCACGGTTCAATTGGGCCGGCCCGCCCAGCAGATTGGCAGCCGGCACCCGCACGTTGTCAAAAAACAGCTCCGAGGTGTCCTGTGCCTTCAGGCCCAGCTTTTTCAGGCGCTGGCCCACGCTAAAACCCGGCATGCCACGCTCCACCAGCAGCAAGCTGGTGCCCTTGGCGCCCGCGTCTGGATTGGTCTTGGCCACCACGATCACTAGGTCGGCGTGCCAGCCATTGGTGATGAAGGTCTTGCTGCCGTTGAGCAGGTAGCTGCCATCCGGCTGCAGCAGCGCGGTGGCGCGGATGCCCTGCAAATCAGAGCCGGCCGCCGGCTCGCTCATGGCAATCGCCCCCACCATCTCGCCGCTGACCAGCCGCGGCAGCAAGCGCTGTTTTTGCTCGTCGGTGCCGTAGTTCAGCAGGTAGGGCGCGACAATTTCATTGTGCAGACCAAAGCCGATGCCGCTGAAGCCGGCCGCTGCCAGCGCCTCGAACTGCAGCACCGAGTACAGCTTGTCGGCACCGGCGCCGCCGTACTGCTCTGGCAGCGTCATGCCCAGAAAGCCGTTGGCCCCCGCCTTGTGCCAGACCGCCCGGTCGACATAGCCCTGCTCCTCCCAGGCAGCGTGAAACGGCGCAATTTCGCGCGCCATGAAGCGCTCAAAACTGTCACGAAAGGCCTCGTGCTCGGCGTTGAACAGGGTTCTTTGGATCATGGGTATGTCAAATTGAAATGGAAACTGGCTCAGACCAACACCGCTCGCAAGCCGCAGCTTTGCGCTGCCACCAACTGGCGTTGATCTGAGGTGACAAACAGCTCGGCTTCCAGCACCAAGGCGCTGCCGATGTGGATGGCATCCATCCCGCGCAGCACATTGGCCTCCAGA
>CAJAXU010000612.1 GCA_903948045.1 uncultured beta proteobacterium
GCCGCCATCTTGCCAAAGCCGTGCCAGTTGACGCCGGCCTTGGCGTTACGTGATTCACCTTTGATCACCCAGCTGTCCGAGCGACCGATGCCCTCGTCCACCAGCTTGTCGGGGCCCCAGACCTTGAACCACCAGTCATCGCCGTATTCCTCATCTACCTTGCGCATGGCGCGGCGGAAATCCAGCGCCTCGGCAATGCTTTCTTCCACCAGCGCGGTGCCGCCAGGCGGCTCCATCATGGCCGCAGCCACATCGCAGCTGGCGATGATGCTGTACTGCGGCGAGGTGCTGGTGTGCATCAGGTAGGCCTCGTTGAACAGGTGCTTGTCCAGCTTGACGGTTTGCGAGTCCTGCACCAGCACATGGCTGGCCTGGCTGATGCCGGCCAGCAGCTTGTGGATGGACTGGGTGGCATACACCATCGCGTGCTTGGGGCGCGGCCGGTTTTTACCCATGGCGTGGTAGGTGCCGTAAAACGGGTGAAACGCGGCGTGGGGCAGCCAGGCCTCGTCAAAGTGGATGTTGTCCACATAGCCGTCCAGCATGTGCTTGACGGTTTCGGTGTTGTACAGCACGCCGTCGTAGGTGGATTGCGTCAAGGTCAGCACGCGCGGCTTGATCGTGCTGGCATCGACGCCGGCCAAATGCTCGCGCACCAACGCATTGGTCTTGATTTTTTCCCGGATGGCGGCAGGCTCGAACTCACTCTTCGGGATCGGGCCGATGATGCCAAAGTGGTTGCGCGTGGGCTTGAGGAAGACGGGAATGGCCCCGGTCATGATGATGGCGTGCAGGATGGACTTGTGGCAGTTGCGATCCACCACCACCACATCATTGGGCGCCACCGTGTGATGCCAGACCATCTTGTTGCTGGTGCTGGTGCCGTTTGTCACAAAAAAGCAGTAGTCCGCATTGAAGATTCGGGCGGCATTGCGCTCCGAGGCCGCCACCGGCCCGGTGTGGTCAAGCAACTGACCCAGTTCTTCCACCGAGTTGCAGACGTCGGCGCGCAGCATGTTCTCGCCAAAAAACTGGTGAAACATCTGGCCCACCGGGCTTTTCAGGAAGGCGACGCCGCCTGAGAGGCCCGGGCAGTGCCAAGAGTAGGAGCCGTTCTCGGCGTAATCAAGCAGAGCCTTGAAGAACGGCGGTTGCACGCTTTCCAGGTAGCTCTTGGCCTCACGAATGATGTGGCGAGACACGAACTCGGGCGTGTCCTCAAACATGTGGATGAAGCCATGCAGCTCGCGCAGGATGTCGTTGGGGATATGGCGTGAGGTCTTGGTCTCGCCGTAGACGTAGATCGGCACATCCAGGTTCTTGCGGCGCACCTCCTCAATGAAATGGCGCAAGTTCAGCACCGCCGGGTCCAGGTCGGGGCCGGGCGTGAACTCCTCGTCGTCGATCGACAGGATGAAGGTGCTGGCGCGACTTTGCTGCTGGGCAAATTGGCTCAGGTCGCCATAGCTGGTGACGCCCAGCACCTCAAAACCCTCGGCCTCAATCGCCTGCGCCAGGGCGCGGATGCCCAGGCCCGAGGTGTTTTCGGACCGAAAATCTTCGTCGATGATCACAATAGGAAAACGGAACTTCATGGAGCACTCCCAAGCGCACGAAAAACATCAATAAGGCGCGAAGTGTAAGGACATATCGTGACCGGTCTCTTGCGCCAGCTGCCTTTTGCCTGAGAATGTGGCAATCGACACACACATGAGGATCAATATGGCAGAGTCAACGGTCTGGTGGGTGCTGGCAGGAGCCGTGATTGCGGTTGAATTACTCTCCGGCACGTTCTACTTGTTGATGATGGCCATTGGGCTGGCCGCTGCTGCCGTGGCTGCCAACCTGGGCGCCAGCCTAAGCGCCCAAGTTGTGGTGGCAGCGGTAGTGGGGGGTGGCGCCGTGATCGCTTGGCGCGCCTACAAGCAACGCCGACCCACTGCGCCACGCGCCTCGGCCAACCCGGACGTCAACCTGGATGTGGGGGAGACCGTGCACGTGGCAGCTTGGGATGCCGAGGGCCACGCCAGCGTTAAATACCGTGGCGCCAACTGGCAAGTGGTGATCGCGCCGGGCAATACAGTGGTACCGGGAACTTGCACCATCGTCGAAGTCTTGGGTAACCGCCTGATCGTCAAACCGACCTGAACCGTTTTTGTTTTTTTGGAGTACCTATGGAAATCGCCCTTATTCTGCTTGTCATTGCAGTCATCTTTGTCACGCAATCGGTCAAGGTGGTGCCCCAGCAACATGCCTGGGTGGTGGAGCGGCTCGGCAAATACAACGGCACGCTCACGCCCGGATTGAATTTCCTGATGCCGTTCATTGACAAGGTGGCGTACAAGCACCTGCTCAAGGAAATACCCCTGGACATTCCCAGCCAGGTCTGCATCACACGGGACAACACACAGCTGCAAGTCGATGGCATCCTGTATTTTCAGGTGACTGACGCGATGCGCGCCAGCTATGGCTCCAGCAACTACATCATGGCGATTTCCCAGCTGGCGCAGACGTCGTTGCGATCGGTGATCGGCAAGCTTGAGCTAGACAAAACCTTTGAGGAGCGCGACATCATCAACGCCCAGGTGGTGCAGGCGATTGACGAGGCTGCCTTGAACTGGGGTGTGAAAGTGTTGCGTTACGAGATCAAGGACCTAACGCCGCCCAAGGAAATCTTGCACGCGATGCAGCAACAAATCACCGCCGAGCGCGAGAAGCGCGCCCTTATTGCTGCCTCTGAAGGTCGGCGGCAGGAGCAGATCAACATCGCCACGGGCGAGCGAGAAGCCTTTATCGCCCGCTCGGAAGGTGAAAAGCAAGCCGTCATCAACAAGGCCGAGGGGGATGCCCAGTCGATCCTTGCGGTGGCTGAGGCGACAGCCCAGGCCATCGAACGCATCGCGGCGGCCATCCGACAACCGGGCGGCGCCGACGCAGTGCAACTCAAAGTGGCTGAAAAAGCAGTTGACGCCTATTCCCGTGTAGCGGCTGATGCCAAAACAACATTGATCGTACCGAGCAACATGAGCGAGGTCTCGACGCTGATCACCTCTGCCATGAAAATGGTGCAGTCGCAGCAAACCGGCTAATCAGGGCGCTACCGCCGGGCTAGCGTTGAACTGCTGCAGCCAAGTTGCCACAGCCGATTTGGGCATCGGCCGTCCAAAGTGATAGCCCTGCGCATAGGTGCAGCCCATGGCCTTGAGTTGGTCTGCAATGACCTGGTCTTCAATACCCTCAGCGACAGTCGTCATGCCCAGGCCGCGCGCCAGCTCCAGCGCCGTCTTGACGATGTGCATACTGCGTTCCGAGGCGTTGATCTGCTGCACAAACGACTTGTCTATCTTGATGCATGAAAACGGCAGGGTTTGCAGATAGTCCAGCCCGGCGTAGCCGGTGCCAAAATCATCCAGGGCAATACCAACGCCCGCAGCGCGGAGGCGCTCCAAGGCGAGCGACACCTGATCAATGCTTCGGATCACAATAGTTTCTGTCAACTCTACCCGGAGTTCGTGGGCGGGAATGCCACGCCGGCTCAAACTGCTCGTGATGGCATCCACAATGTGGTCACCACCCAATTCGGGCGCAGACAGGTTGATGCTCATCTGACACGCGCGCCCGGTGGGGCAGATTTCGCGCAAATCCAGCCAGTCGGCCGTGGCACGCTCCAGCACCCACTGCCCAACCCGGTGAATCAGGCCGGTTTTCTCAGCCAGCGGTATGAACTCCATGGGACTGATCAACCCCATCGTGGGGTGGTGCCAGCGCAATAAGGCCTCAAAACCCGCCAAGGAACGATCACTGAACGTGATGATGGGTTGGTAGTACAACTCCAACTGGCTAGCGTCGAGCGCATGTGACAGGTCGCGGGCCAGGGACAAGGTCCGCACAGCAGCGGCTTGAAGGTCGCGATCCTGCTTCTCAGCATAGACACCGTCGCCGAGTCTGCCTGGCTCTTGCCCTGGGCCGTTGCCAGCGCCAAACGGATTACGAAAACGCGCCAACAGCAAGCGCAGCAGGTGCTGGATCACCGGATCTGCACGAAGTAACAGCTCTTCCACATGGTCACGCTCGATGCGAACCAGCCGTGTCGGTACCAAGGCCCGGATGGTTGCGGTGCGGGGTTGCCGGTCAAGGAGCGCTACCTCGCCAAACATGGCGCCCTCCGACAGGACCGCCACCAAAATTTGGTCACCGCCCTCACCCCGCAAAACCTCGACACACCCCTCTTCGATCACATAAGCGCAAACTCCGGGGTCACCCGCGTGGCAAACGATTTCCAGCGGCGCGAAGATCTCTCTGGTCAATCCATCCATGACAGGCGTTGTTTTCACAGTAATACCCAAACGGCAAATTTACACAGGCCGCCCAACTATAGCTCTAGGAACGCACTGCGACATTCTCTGCCCAACGAAGACAGCAAGACCGATCACAGCGCCTGGCTTGGCCAAGCTGCCGTGAGTCAAACTGCTTAACGGGATTTTCTGGCCTTGGATGCAGTCGTGCCAGCTGCGGCGGCGCCCTTTTCCATGGCTGTTTCCAGGGCGTTTTCCGCAGTGGTTGCCGCCGCCTTCAAGTTCTTGGCAACCGCGGAAAATGCTTCGGGTGCCGGATGGGCCTTTTCGATGGCGTCGACCGTGCTGTGAAACTGGCCAAAACTCAGTGACGTGGCGTCCTTGAGATTCTTGGCAAACATGGCCATGCCAGCTTCGGCCGAAGCCTTCATGACTTCGAAGGCGGCTTGCGGGTCTTTGATGTCCTGGATGGACGCCATGGTCTCAGCAATCGCGGCCTGCGCCTCTTTGGCCTGGTTTTGCGCCAGATCCGCCCAGACCTTCAGGTTGTCCTGAACGGGCTTGATGGCGTCTTGCATGGCGTCAGCGTTGAACTTTGGCGCAGCGTCGGTCATGGATTTGGCGATAGCTTCAAAGGGGGTGTTCTTGAACATGGGTGGCCTTTTGTGAATAATTGTTGCAATGCAGCAATTATCAGTCATGGCAGGCACTGGTGCCTGCAAGCCGCGCATGAATAGCCACGATTAGTCGTGCGCCCCTACAAAGCACCGTGGGACACAGGCGACGGGCGCCCACAAAAAAACCCTTGCAGTACAAGGGACTGCAAGGGTTCTCGTGGTTCTTGGCGGAGCAGGCGGGATTCGAACCCGCGGTGGGTTTAACCCCACGCACGCTTTCCAGGCGTGTGACTTAAACCGCTCATCCACCGCTCCGTTGTTCTGATTTTAACTGAGCAACTCAGCCCGGACGCCGCCAGGGCTGGATCAAGGCCAAAAAAAGCCACCCAAAGGTGGCTTTCTTCAAATCGCAGCCGAATCAGTTCAGAGCGATCTTCTTGTCACCCTTGTAGGTGTAGAGCGTCATGGCGGGGTTCTTCAACTCGCCGTTGGTCTCAAACATCACATTGGTGGTGATGCCCTTGTAGTTGGTGTCAGCCAGCTTGGCGGTATAGACCTTGGGGTCTGCGCTGCCAGCACGCTTCATGGCGTCGACGAGCACATGCACGGCGTCATAGACGTACGGGCTGTAGACCTGGAACTGGCCAGGGTACTTGGTGTCGTAACGCTTTTTCCAGGCCGCGCCGCCGGGCATCTTCTCAAGCGAAGCACCGCCTTCAGCACAGATGACGTTGTCCAGCGTCTTGGCACCGGCGGACTGTTTGATCAGGTCCATGGTGCAGATGCCGTCACCGCCAAAGTACTTGACGTTGGTCAGACCGAGTTGCTCCATCTGGCGCAGCATCGGGCCGGCTTGGGGGTCCATGCCGCCGAAGAACACGCCATCGGGGTTCTTGGCCTTGATGGCGGTCAGAATGGACATGAAGTCCACCGACTTGTCGGTGGTGA
>CAJAXU010000613.1 GCA_903948045.1 uncultured beta proteobacterium
GCCCAGCTCAACATGCTCAAACGCGTGGGCGAGCCCGACGATATCGCCGGGCCGGTCTGCTTCCTGTTTTCTGATGATGCGGCCTTCCTGACCGGTACCACCCTGGTGCCGGACGGCGGTGAAACAGCAGTCTGACCATGGGCGCGCAGACCGAGTTGATTGGTAGCCCGCGCGGGCGGGTCATGGCGATGGACTCCGCCTATGACGTCTGCGCCGAAAACCGCGACCGGGATGTGGTGATCAACGCCTCCTACTGCGGCGTGCTGCCAGCGCGTTTCATTGCCGAGCATCGGCCGCGTGGCGCCATTGGCGTCGATTGCGCTGTGGGACCAGCCGGTGCCTCGGTGGCTGGCTTGTGGTACCTGGAGGCCCTGAACATTCCGGCCGCCGCGGCCGATGTGGCCACGGTGCGCCTGGGCGATGGCGTGGACCTGTACACCCAGGGGCGCATCAGTTTTGCCAACCGCCCAGCGCTCGACTGCGGTGTGTTAGCGGGCATGACCGTTCAGCAGGCCGCGCAGGCCATGCTCGACGGTATGCCCCGCGCACCCTCGGCCGCCGATGTCACCAACCGCACCGTGATGCAAACCAGCGCAGAGGGACGCCAGGTCATCTGCACCGACTCGATTGCCTTCGGTCTGCCCGAAGACGTGCGCAACGTGCTGGTCACGGCAGGTCACACTGGACGCAGCGCGGTACCCTACCTGCTTCGGGTTCGGCCCTACGGTTTCATCTGCTCGGATGGTGGCAAGGGACGCGATGACGCCGGAATTGCCGGCCTGCACCTGGTTGAAAAAGAGGGCCTGGTAGGCGCCACGGTCGATGCCCGTAGCGCCCGAATGGGCGAGGGCTTGAGCAGCTATCACGATGGCATCATCAGCGCCGCCAATACCCTGGCTAAAGCAGCGGGCGTGGAGATCGGCATGACAGCCGCCCAGGCCGCCGCCCTGCTATTGCAACGGTCCTGATGCCGAATCAGGGCCTTCACCGACTTTTCCCCACGGGCCTTGCCTGACAGCTTCTGGCCCACCACCCTCACCACCAGGTCATTGCCATGGACTACGTCTACCCCGCCTATCAATCACTCAAGCTCGACCGACCCGCCCCTCAGGTGCTGCGGATCACCATGTCGCGCGGCAAGATCAATGCGATGGATTTTGAGTTCCACCATTCGATGACCACCATCTGGCAGCACATCGAAGATGACCCTTCGGTCAGCGCTGTGATCCTGACCGGCGAGGGGCGTGCTTTCTCAGCCGGCGGCGACTTTGAGCTGGAGCAAAAACTGGTGACCGATTTCGAGTGGCGGGCCAGGATGTGGAAGGATGGACGCAACCTGGTCAAGAACATGATCCACTTTTCCAAGCCACTGGTCTCGGCCATCAATGGCGCTGCGGCCGGCGGCGGGCTGGCGGCGGCCATGCTGTCGGACATCAGCATTGGCGGGCGTTCCGCCAAGATCGTGGATGGCCATGTCCGCCTGGGCGTGGCGGCTGGCGACCACGCGGCCATCATCTGGCCCTTGCTGTGCGGCATGGCCAAGGCCAAGTATTACCTGATGACTGGCGAGCCGCTGTACGCGGAAGAGGCCGAGCGCATTGGGCTGATTTCCATGTGCGTGGACGACGACAAGTTGCAGGAGACCGCGCTCAAAGTGGCAGTCAATCTGACCAAGGCTGCGCCCTCTGCCATCCGCTGGACCAAGCTGGCCATGAACAACTGGTTGCAAATGGCCTGGCCGATTTTCGAGAACTCACTGGCGCTCGAGATCCTGGGCTTCTCCGGGCCCGAAGTGGTCGAAGGCCTCAAAGCCTACGAGGAAAAACGGCAACCCGAGTTCAACCCCGTGTCGCCCGTTTGAGAGGCACCACGACATGATTCCCAATCCGCTCGACTTCTCGGACAAGAGCGTGCTGGTGGTCGGCGGCTCCAGTGGCATCGGCAACGGCATCGCCCAGGCCTTCCGTCGGCACGGCGCGCAGGTGCAGGTCTGGGGCACCCGTGCCTCGGCGGCCGATTACCAGGGCCAGGCGGGCTCCGATCTGCAAGGCCTGAGCTACGCCCAGGTGGATGTGAGTGATTTCGAAGCGGTTCGGGCTGCGCCAGCGTTGGCAGCACTCGATGTGCTGGTGCTGTGCCAGGGCACGGTCGCCTATGGCCGCGAAGAGTTCCGGATCGACACCTTCCGCCGCGTCATCGATGTCAACCTCAACAGTCTGATGGCCTGCGCTGAGAAGTTTCGTGATGCACTGGCGGCCCGGCAGGGCTCCCTGATCACCATCTCCTCGGTGGGTGGTTTGCGGGCCACGCGCGGCAATCCGGCCTACGCGGCGTCCAAGGCGGGCGCCATCCATCTGACGCACACCTTGGCCCAGGCCTGGGCGCACAAGGGCATCCGCGTCAATGGCGTAGCCCCAGGCTTGGTCGACACGAAATTAACCAAGGTCACGATGGATGATGCAGAGCGCCTGCGCGAACGCTTGGCTGGCATCCCCGCTGGTCGTCTGGGCACGCCCGATGACATGGCAGGAGCCTGCCTCTATCTGGCATCCAGCCTGGCGTCGTACGTTATGGGGCAAACGATCGTGGTCGATGGCGGCCGCATGTTATGACCCAGGTGCCAGCCGAAACCGTTGACCGGCTGGCGCGGTGGGAGGACTGGCTGCGTTCCGGCACCGAGGCCCCGCTCGATCCACCCTCACCGATTGTTGACGCCCACCACCACCTGTGGGACCGCGCGGGTCACACCTACCTGCCGCAGCAGTTCGAAGCCGACGCCTCTGGCCACCAGCTGCTGGCCAGCGTCTACGTCGAATGCCGCTCAAACTACCTAGAACAAGGCCCGGAGGCGCTGAAACCCGTCGGCGAGACGCAGTATGTAGCCGCATTGGTGGCCGACAAGTCAGCCATGCCGCAGGCGGCCCTGTGTGCCGGCATTGTGGGGTTTGCCGACCTGTCGCTCGGCGATCGGGTGGAAGCCGTGCTGCAGGCCCATGAAGCGGCTGGTTCGGGTCGGTTCAAAGGGGTTCGCTACGCCACCGCCTGGGATGCAGATCCAACGATTCACACCGCCTATCCCAGCCACGCCGGCATGTTGCGCGAGCCCTTGGTTCAAGCTGGGGCACGATGCCTGGCCCGCCGCGGCCTGTCGCTCGACACCTGGACCTACTTCCACCAACTGGACGACGTGGTGGCGCTGGCCCGTGCCTGCCCCGACCTGATGGTCGTGGTGGACCATGTCGGCGGCCCCCTGGGCATCGGCGTCTATGCAGACCGGCGACAAGAGGTCTTTGCCCAGTGGCGTCGGGCCCTACACGCCTTCAAACCCCTGGAAAATGTTGCGATGAAGTTTGGCGGCCTCGCCATGCCGCTGGCGGGCTTTGCTTGGCGCAAGCACCCGACGCCACCCGCGTCGCAGACCCTGGCTGCAGCCTGGCGGCCCTATTTTGAGGTTTGCCTGGAGGTCTTTGGTCCAGCGCGCTGCATGTTCGAGAGCAACTTTCCGGTAGACCGCAGCGGCTGCACCTACACCAGCTTGTGGAATGCCTTCAAGACGCTGGCGGCACCTTTGTCTGCCGGCGAACGCAACGCACTTTTGCACGGCACCGCGCAGCGGGTCTACCGGCTCTGAAGAACGCCGGTTTGCGGCGGCTCGCTGTGCATTAGCGCCGCGCCATGTACCGGTTGTACAAGGACGCCTGCAAGTCACGCAAGCGTTTGCGGTGCTCGATCAGTTCGCGCTGCCGGCCCTGTCGCTCCAGCCCAAGCAGTCCCAGCAGGAGGCGCATCGCCTGCTCCGGTGCGCTGTGCTGCGAGGGCTGGGCCTGGGTCAGCGCGGCAGCCAACGCCGGCTGCTCGATCAGTACCCAGGCCGGGAACCAAGCCAGATCGCTGCGCTCGTCCCCGCCGTCAAAGCCCTGTACGAATTGGCGCAGCAGTGCTTGCAGCAGCGGCTCCGCCACAGCCCGCGCCACGCCGTCCAGCCGGTCGGGCGCGAGCCAGGCCAGTTCGGCCACCAAAGGCCAATTGGCCGGCAGACCCTGTAGCTGCAGCCGCGCCTGCAGCATCCAGGCCAACGGCGCCGGGATCCGCCGCCAAGAAGCGATGCCAGTCACCGCATCAGCCGCCG
Source organism: uncultured beta proteobacterium (assembly GCA_903948045.1). Classification (GTDB taxonomy): domain Bacteria; phylum Pseudomonadota; class Gammaproteobacteria; order Burkholderiales; family Burkholderiaceae_C; genus Rhodoferax. The sequence continues at coordinate 4,130 of CAJAXU010000613.1, forward strand.
CCTGCCAGTTGCCTGCGCGCAGCCAGAGCGGCGCGGCATGGTCGTCGGCCTGCAGCGGCTGGTAGGGCAGCCCGGCGGCACGCGCTGCCAGTGCCTGCCAACGCGTGCGCAACCAGCGCTCAACGTCAACGGTGCCCATCACGCGCGGCGCCGCCGGTGCAATCTCCTGATCCAGCACACGCCGCGCGTCCGCCAAGGCTTCGTGGCTGCGAAACGGCACTGCGCTGTCGGTCGCCACGGCGGTCACCAAGACCCATAAGGGGCCCAGGCCGTCGTCCTGCGGGCAGTTTTGATGCAGGCTGTCCCATGCCAAGCGGGCGGCCACAGCGTCAGCGCCGGCCACCGCATGGATGACATCGTTGCGCCAAGCGACGCTCTGGCTGTCGTTGAAAAGGTCAAATTGCATGGCGGGTACCCGGGGCGGGATTTCACCACACCGGCGCTGCCGCGCCTGCGACAATCCAGGCCTTGTTCCACTCTTGGCACGGGGCTGTCCGCCCCTCAAGCACCATGTCCGATTCGCGGTCGCCCCCCCCACCCCAAGCCCACACCCAGGTCACAGCCGCGCCTCACCACACGCTGGCCGATTTTGATTTCGACCTTCCGCCTGAGCTGATCGCGCAATACCCGGCAGCCGAGCGCACAGCGGCGCGCTTGCTCGACGGTCGGCAGGCCCATCCGGTCGATCGCATTGTTCGTGAGCTGCCAGGGCTGCTGCAGCCGGGCGACCTGCTGGTGTTCAACGACACCCAGGTCATCAAGGCCCGCCTGTTTGGCGAAAAGCCGACCGGCGGCAAGGTGGAGTTGCTGATCGAACGGGTGCTGGGCGGCAACCAGGTGGCGGCCCACATGCGGGTCAGCAAAAAACCCGAGGTGGGTGCCACGATCCGGCTCAATGGCACAGATGGCCTGAGCGCCACCCTGCTCGGGCGCTGGCCCGATGCCGACGGCCCGTTGTTCCGCTTCGTGTTGTCGAACGACCGTGGCGACGACCCTTACACCCTGATGGAGCGCCACGGCCACGTGCCGCTGCCGCCCTACATCACCCACGCCGACGCGGCCGAAGACGCCGTGCGCTACCAAACGGTCTTTGCCAAGCACCCCGGTGCGGTGGCAGCGCCCACGGCAGCGCTGCATTTTGACCAGGCTCTGCTGGACCAACTCTCGGCCATGGGGGTGCAGCAGGCCCATGTGACCCTGCATGTCGGTGCCGGCACCTTTCAACCGGTGAAGACCGAAAACCTGGCCGAGCACCGCATGCACAGCGAGTGGTACGACGTTCCGGCGGCGACCCAGCAGGCCCTTGCAGACTGCCGCGCGCGCGGCGGACGGGTGGTGGCGGTGGGCACCACCACGGTCCGCACCCTGGAATCCTGGGCACAGAGCGGTCAAGCTAGCGGTGAAACGCAGATCTTCATCACGCCCGGTTTTGCCTTCCAGGTGGTGGACCTGTTGGTCACCAACTTTCACCTGCCCAAAAGCACGCTGATGATGCTGGTCAGCGCCTTTGCGGGTTACGAGCCCATCATGGCGCTATACCGCCATGCCATCGCCCAGGGCTACCGATTTTTCAGCTATGGCGACGCGATGCTGTTGGCCAGAAAGGGCCCGTGAACCACCGCTGAAGGAACTCGCGCATGAACCGATTCCAGAAACGTGCCGCCTGGCGGATCGCGGCGGTCAGCCTGCTGCTGGCGTCCTTGGCCAGCCCACTGTCCTGGTGGGTCGCGCAGGAAAGCGCTGAAGCCAGCACGGTGGCACTGGCGGTGGAGGAGTCCGGCCGCTTGCTGCACCACTTTGATGCCATTGACCTCAACGGCCCGCAGGCGCGCCAGCACGCCACCGCCGCCGCGCAAACCATCGCCGGAGGGCTGTTTGACATCGCGGAAATCTACGATGGTCGCGGGGCCAAATTGGCCGTGGCCTTCACCACGCAGGGCCAAAAGGTGGAGCCGCTGTTGCCCAAGCACGGGGCGCCTAACTACAGCCGCGAGTCCTACGAGAGTCTGCGACTGGCCGACGACACTTGGATACTGCGCATCTTTGTACCACTGCGAGACGCGCCCCTGCCGACCGGCGCCGCCATCACCGGCTATTTTGAAGGGGTGCGGGTGGTGCCGGCTTGGCAAAGACAACAAATCTTCATGAGCTCACTCACCGTGGCATTGATGGCCTGTCTGGCCTCGGTGTTGTGCGGGCTGGCACTTTATCCGGTGGTGGTACACCTGTCGGCGGACAACGAAGAGAAGGCGCGTGAGGTGCTGGACTCCCACATCTCGATGATGGAGACACTGGGCCGCGCCATTGCCAAGCGCGACTCGGACACTGGTGCACACAACTACCGGGTGGCCTGGATCAGTGCCCGCATCGCTGAGCAGTTAGGCGTCTCGGGCAGTGCCATGCAGGCGCTGATTGCCGGCAGCTTCCTGCACGATGTGGGGAAGATCGGCATCCCAGATGCAATCCTGCTCAAACCGGGCAAGCTCGATGCCGCCGAGTGGGACATCATGCGCACCCATGTGAGCCAGGGCATGGAAATTGTCACCGGGATGGGCTGGCTTGATGGCGCGCAGGCGGTGGTCGCCGCCCACCACGAAAAATGGGACGGCAGTGGCTACCCACTGCAGCTCGCCGGCGAAGCGATCCCGTTGTCAGCCCGGATCTTTGCCGTAGCCGATGTCTTTGACGCCCTGTGCTCACGCCGTCCCTACAAAGAACCACTGGGATTTGACGCCGCGACCGCCATCCTTGACAGGGACACTGGCAGCCACTTTGACCCCACCGTGATGGCGTGTTTCCGGCCCATGGCGCGCGACATCTTCGACCGACTGGCAGGGTGCAGCGAGGCAGATGCCCGGGCGTTGCTACAACAACAGGTGCGGCGGCACTTCGATCAAATGGCTTAGTTATGGCTTAGCCACTCCTACAATGCCCATCCGCTCTCACGCCCTTGTCCATGCTCCAATTTGACCTGCTCGCCACCGACCCCGACAGCCATGCCCGGCGCGGCCGACTCACGCTCAACCATGGTGTGGTGCAAACCCCAATCTTCATGCCGGTGGGCACCTACGGGACCGTCAAGGGCGTGATGCCGC
>CAJAXU010000614.1 GCA_903948045.1 uncultured beta proteobacterium
CAAAGTGGTAGCGCGTGATGGCCAGGCCGGCGGGCACGGCGATCAGCGTGGCCAGCGTGGCCGACGCCAGGGCCAGCCACAGGCTGTTCCAGAACGATTGCACCAGGTCGGCGTGGGCAAACACCGCCTTGAACCAGCGCAGCGACAGGTGCGTGGTCGGGATCGTCAGGGTGTTTTCTGGGGTGAACGCCACCAGGCACACCACCACCAGCGGCGCCAGCATGAAGGCGATCACCAGGGCATTGAACGCCAGCGCGAGAGGGCCGTTTTTCAGCATACAGCTTAGCCCATGGCTCTGCGGTAGCGGCGCTCGAGCAGGCGGTTATAGCTCAGCATCACCGCCAGATTGACCAGCAACAGCAGCAAGGCAATGGCCGCGCCCAGAGGCCAATTGAGCTCGTGCAGGTACTCGTCATACACCACCGTGGCCACCATCTTGAGCCGGCGCCCACCGAGCAAGCCAGGAATGGCAAAGGCGCTGGCACTCAGGCCAAACACGATCAGGCTGCCCGACAAAATGCCCGGCATCACCTGCGGCAGCACGATGCGACGCAGCGTGGTGAACGGCGAGGCCGAGAGCGACAGCGCGGCGTTGGCCACCCAGGGGTCGAGCTTTTGCAATGAGGTCCAGACCGGGATCACCATGAAGGGCAGCATGACGTGGACCAGCGCGATGACCACGGCCGTCTCGGTGTACAAGATGCGCACCGGCCCCAGGCCGATGGCCTGCAGTGCATGGTTGACCAGACCCTGCGGCCCCAGCACCATGCTCCAGCCAAAGGCCCGCACCACCACCGACACCAGCAGCGGCGCCAGCACCACCAGCAGGCAGATGCTGCGCCAGGGGTCGCGCATGCGGCTGAGCACATAGGCCTCCGGCGCACCAATCAAGAGACACAGCAGCGTGGTCAGGCCCGCGATCCAGAAGGTGCGCCAAAAGATGCCGTAGTAGTACTCGTCGTTCAGCACCGCCAGGTAGTGCGCCAGCGTGTAGCTGTCGCGCACGCCGGTGGCGTGGTCAAAGACATGGAACGACAGCAGCACCGTCAGGCCCAGCGGCACCAGCAGCATGCAGGCAAACAGCACCAGCGCCGGCGCCGACAACGCCCAGGCGGTGGCTGCCGGGCGCTGGCTCATGGCAAGACCCGCAGCGCCGCGCCGGACCAGGCCAGCCCGGTGTCGCTGCCCTCGTCCAGGGCGGGGGCGTCCCCATTGGGCCGCAGCACCATCAGTTCACCCACGGCGGTGTCAAGCCGGTACAGCCACTGGCTGCCCAGAAAAAAGCGCGCGCTCACGCGGCCGTCAAGCAAGCCTTGCCCGGCGGCGGTGAAGTGGATGCGCTCGGGCCGCAGGCTCAGCACCAGGGCGGCGCCAGGCAGCAGGCCGGTGGCGTCCAGCGGCAATGGCTGCGCCAGCGGGTCGATCAGCACCTGCCGGGCATCGGCGGTGACACGCCCGGCCAGCACATTGGCTTTGCCGACAAAGTCAGAAATAAAGCGTGTTTGCGGCTGTTCGTACAGGGTGAACGGCGCGTCGATCTGGGTCACCCGGCCGGCCTGCATTACCACCACGCGGTCGCTGATGGACATGGCTTCGGTCTGATCGTGCGTGACCATGATGGTGGTGGTACCCACCTTGCGCTGAATGTGGCGCAATTCAAACTGCATTTCTTCGCGCAGCTTGGCGTCCAGGTTAGACAGCGGTTCGTCCAGCAGCAGCACCGGGGGCTCGATCACCAGCGCGCGGGCCAGCGCCACCCGCTGCCGCTGGCCGCCCGAGAGTTCACGCGGGTAGTTGTCGGCATAGTCGTCCAGGTGCACCAAGCCAATGGCGGCCTGGACACGCTCGCGCCGCTCGGCCCGGGGCATGCGACGCATCTCCAGCCCAAAGGCCACGTTGGCCGACACCGTCATGTGGGGGAACAGGGCGTAACTCTGGAACACGATGCCCAGGCCACGCCGGTTGGGCGCCAGGCGGGTGATGTCTTGCCCGTCCAGCATCACCTGGCCGCCACTGACCTCGGCAAAGCCGGCCACCATCTGCAGCGTGGTCGTCTTGCCGCAGCCGGACGGCCCGAGCAGCGAGACAAACTCACCTTTTTCCACGCTCAGGCTCAAGTCATCCACGACACACTGGGTGCCATAGAACTTGCTGAGATGCGACAGGGTCAAGAAAGACATCAACAACTCCGAGTCTGGGCGCTGGCCGGTGGGTCGATCCACGCCATGACGACTGCCCAGATGGAATCGATGATGGGTGAAAGAATTTTTAGCGTCAACTGGGTATTCCATTAGACGAGAGATATATTTAATTTATTCCATTGAGTAGAATGTTATTCAAATAAATCTCTATAAATTGCCAATGAAAGAAGCATTTATGTCGAACAATGACATTGACGCCACCGACGCCGGGGAGGCCGGCCCGGGAGTTGGGGTGTTGCCGCGCGCCTTTGCCATCCTGCGGCTGCTGGCAGGCGAAGCCAGTGCCGGGCTGCGGGTGACCGAAATTGCCAAACAGGTGGGGCTGACGCAGGCCACCGTGCACCGGACCCTGCAGGCACTGATCGCCCAAGATGTCGTCGAACAATGCGAGCGCAGCCGCCGCTACCGCCTGAGCATCGCGTTTTTTGTGTTGGCAGCGCGCGCCGGCAACCCGATGAACCTG
>CAJAXU010000615.1 GCA_903948045.1 uncultured beta proteobacterium
CGCCACCTCGTGGCCGTAACCGGCCCAGTTGCGCCCGGAGGCGCCGGTGACCATGCCTTGGCTGGCCAACTCACGCACCCCGGCCAGCAGCGGCACTCGATCCCAGTCCAGCGCCACGGTGCAGCCCGCGCCACGCGCCATCTCCAGCGCGTGGCCGGCCAGGCCGAAGCCGGTGACGTCGGTCATGGCGTGCACGCCGTCGAGCGCGGCCAGGTCCGGCCCCGGTGTGTTCAGCCGGGTGGTCACGGCCAGCATCTGCGCGTAGCCAGCGGCGTCGAGTTGTTCTTTTTTGAGCGCGGCCGACAAAAATGCCGACACCCAGCGGTTTGCCCAGCACCAGCCGGTCGCCGACCCGGGCGTCGGCATTGCGCTTGACGCGTTTTGGGTGCACCAGGCCCAGCGCCACCAGGCCGTAGATCGGCTCCACCGAGTCGATGGTGTGGCCACCGGCAATCGGGATGCCGGCAGCGCGGCAAACCGAGGCGCCACCCTCCAGGATGCGGCCGATGGTCGCAGTAGACAACACATTGATCGGCATGCCCACCAGCGCCAGCGCCAGGATCGGCCGGCCGCCCATGGCGTACACATCCGAGATGGCGTTGGTGGCAGCAATGCGGCCAAAGTCGAAAGGGTCGTCGACGATGGGCATGAAGAAATCGGTGGTGGCGATCAGCGCCTGCTCGTCATTGAGCTGGTACACCGCCGCGTCGTCCGAGGTCTCGATGCCCACCAAAAGCTCTGGCGGGATCGGCATGGCGCTCATGCCCTTGAGAATGTCCGACAGCACGCCAGGCGCGATCTTGCAGCCGCAGCCACCGCCATGGGACAGGCTGGTGAGGCGGGGTTCGGTGGCGGGGGGGGTAGCGGGGGCAGGTGCGGTCATGGCTGATTGGAGTGGGAAGGTCAGGTATGGATTATCCGGCCTCGTCATAATCCGGCTATGACCGCAACGCGTCCGTTCATCAGCAGCAGGGCCAGCAGCTGGGGCCTGGCCCTGCTGCTGTCGGCTTGCGCTACGCCTCCGACAAGCACCACCTCAACCGCAACGGCACCCCAAGGCGCACCTACTCCCACGGCCGTCAAGCTCTCGCCTGCCGCGCTCGCAACCGGCTCCACCTCCGCGCAGTCCGCCGACCATTTGCGCTACCACTGGCTTAACCGCCTCACCTGGGGCGCCAGCAGCTCAGGACTGGCACAGGCTGCTGGCCAGGACCCCAGCGCTCTACTGGCTCGGCAACTGATCCCCGGCCCGGCCACGCTGCCAGCGGCAGCGCAAAACCAGATTTCCGCCCTAACCCTGAGTCAAAAGCCCTTCCCCGCCCTGATGATCGAGCTAGAGCAACGCCGTCGTGATGCCGACGCTCTGAAAAACGACGATGCCAAAAAAGCCGCCCAGCAGGCCTACCAGCAAGAGCTGAACCGGCTGGCGCGCGAGGCAGCCTCGCGCCATGTGCTGCGCGCGCTGTACTCGCCGGACCAGCTGCAGGAGCAGATGACCTGGTTCTGGCTGAACCACTTCAGCGTGTTCCAGAACAAGGCGAACCTGCGCGCCATGGTGGGTGACTACGAAGACACGGCCATTCGCCCGCACGCGCTCGGCCGCTTTCGTGACCTGCTGGGCGCCACCGCCCTGCACCCGGCCATGCTGCGCTACCTGGACAACGAGCAAAACGCAGTGAACCGTGTCAATGAGAACCTGGCGCGCGAGCTGATGGAGCTGCACACCCTGGGTGTCGATGGCCCCTACAGCCAAAAAGACGTGCAGGAACTGGCGCGGGTGCTGACCGGTGCCGGCGTCAACCTGAGCCCCACCGACACCCCGGTGGGCCGGCGCGAGCTGCAGGGCTACTACGTGCGACGGGGCGTTTTCGAGTTCCACCCGGGCCGCCATGACTTCGGCCCCAAGACCCTGCTGGGCCAGCCGCTGCAACAACGCGGTCTGGCTGAACTGGACGAAGCACTGGACCGGCTGGCCCGCCACCCCGCCACCGCCCGCTTTGTCAGCCGCAAGCTGATGCAGTACTGGCTGGCAGATAACCCGCCACCGGCGCTGGTAGAGCGCACCGCGCAGGCCTTCATCGCCTCAGACGGCGACATCGCCGTGACGCTGCGCACACTGCTGGGCTCACCCGAGTTTGCCCAAGGCGCGGGTCAGAAGTTCAAGGACCCGATGCGCTACGTGGTGTCGGCGCTGCGCTTGGCCTACGACGACCGGGTGATCCTCAACACCGGGCCAGTGCTGAACTGGCTCAACCGGATGGGTCAGCCGCTGTACGGGCGCCAGACGCCTGACGGCTGGCCGCTCAACGAAGGGGCCTGGGCCAGCCCGGGCCAGATGACGGTGCGCTTTGAAGTGGCGCGCGCGATCGGCTCGGGCAGCGCCGGCCTGTTCCGCAGCGAGGGGCCCACGCCGCAAGAGGTGCCGGCCTTTCCGCAGCTGGCCAATGCCCTGTACTACCAGGCCTTGCAGCACAACCTGGGCAGCAGCACCCGTGCGGCGCTGGCCCAGGCCGGCTCGCCGCAGGAATGGGCCACATTTCTGCTGTCCTCCCCCGAACTGATGCGGCGCTGACGCGCCAGAAGGAGCTGCCATGCAACGCCGACACCTGCTGCAATCCCTGGCCGGCACCAGCCTGGCCCTGGGCGGCGGCCAGCTCTGGGCGGCCGGCCCGGCGCAGCCTTGTTTTCTAGTGGTGTTTTTGCGCGGGGGCTACGACGCCGCCAACCTGCTGGTGCCGGTGAGCAGCAGCTTTTACTACGAGGCGCGGCCCAGCATTGCCGTGGCGCGCCCGGGTAAGGACGCCAACGCGGCACTGCCGCTGAACGCCGACTGGGGCCTGCACCCGGCGCTGCGCGACAGCGTCTACCCGCTGTTCCAGCAGGGGCAGGCGGCGTTTGTGCCTTTTGCCGGCACGCACGACACCACGCGCAGCCATTTCGAGACGCAAGACAGCATCGAGCTCGGTCAGGCGCTGGACGGCAGCCGCAACTACCGCTCGGGCTTCATGAACCGGCTCGCCGCCGCGCTCAAGGGCACCGGCGCCATGGCCTTCACCGACCGGCTGCCACTGGCGATGCAGGGCGACATCCAGGTGCCCAACACCACGCTGCGCGCTGTGGCCAAGCCGGCGGTGGACGCGCGCCAGAGCAGCATCATCAGCGCCATGTACCAGGGCACCGAGCTGTCGGGCTCGGTCAACCAGGGCTTCACCGTGCGTGACGAGGTGGTGCGCGAAATGGCCGCCGAGATGGACGCCGCCAGCCGCAACGCCATCAGCGCCAAAGGCTTCGAGCTGGAGGCGCGGCGCATTGCCCGGCTGATGAAAGGCCGCTACAACCTGGGCTTTGTTGATGTGGGTGGCTGGGACACCCATGTGGCCCAGGGCGGCGCCACCGGCCAGTTGGCCAACCGCTTTGAAGAGCTGGGCCGCGGCCTAGCCGCCTACGCTCAAGAAATGGGCAGCCGCTGGCGCGACACCACGGTGGTGGTGGTGAGCGAGTTTGGCCGCACCTTCCGGCAAAATGGCAACAACGGCACCGACCACGGCCACGGCAGCGTGTACTGGGTGCTGGGTGGCGGCCTGCGCGGCGGCCAAGTGGCCGGCGAGCAAGTGCCGGTGACCGCCGCCAACCTTTTCCAGAACCGCGACTATCCCGTCCTCAACGAGTACCGCAGCCTGTTTGGCGGCCTGCTGGCGCGCCAGTTTGGCCTGAGCCCGGGGCAATTGGCTGGTGTGTTCCCCGGGGCAGAGGCGAAGGACTTGGGCCTGTTGTAATCACCCTTTGGCGAGAGGAGCCGATTCTCAAACGCCGGCCAGCCCGTCATGGCTATGTCAACGCGCAAGACTCACACCGGTGACGGCCTATTTTTTAATAGACAATCCTCTGAACACGCTAGCTTACCCACCGATGCCTCGCCGCGCGGCATACCGGATTCCCCTGTCATGAGTAAAAAAGTCTTCATTAAAACCTTCGGCTGCCAGATGAACGAGTACGACTCGGACAAGATGGCCGATGTGCTCCATGCGGCGCAGGGCTACGAGCCCACCGATGACGTCAACGACGCCGACCTGATCCTGTTCAACACCTGCTCGGTACGAGAAAAAGCGCAGGAAAAGGTGTTTTCTGATCTCGGCCGGGTCAAGCACCTGAAGAAAAAAGGCGTGCTGATTGGCGTTGGCGGCTGCGTCGCCAGCCAGGAAGGGGCGGCCATCATTGCGCGGGCGCCTTATGTGGATGTGGTGTTTGGCCCGCAAACGCTGCACCGGCTGCCGCAACTGCTGGCCGAGCGACAGCGCCTGAACCAGTCGCAGGTCGACATCAGCTTCCCTGAGATTGAGAAATTCGACCATCTGCCGGCCGCACGGGTGGACGGTGCCACCGCCTTTGTCAGCATCATGGAGGGCTGCTCCAAGTACTGCAGCTACTGCGTGGTGCCGTACACCCGTGGCGAAGAGGTGTCGCGCCCGTTTGAAGACGTGCTGGTGGAAGTGGCGGGCCTGGCTGATCAGGGGGTGAAAGAGGTGACGCTGCTAGGCCAGAACGTCAATGCCTGGCGCGCGCCCATGGGTGACGGCGGCGAGACGGCGGACTTTGCCACCCTGCTGGCTTACGTGTCCGACATTCCCGGCATCGAGCGACTCCGCTACACCACCAGTCACCCCAATGAGTTCACGCCGGCGCTGATTGCCGCCTACGACCAGCTGCCCAAGCTGGTCAGCCACCTGCATCTGCCGGTGCAGCATGGCTCAGACCGTATCCTGATGGCGATGAAGCGCGGCTACACCGCCATGGAGTACAAAAGCACGGTGCGCAAACTGCGCGCCATCCGGCCTGACATGGCACTGAGCAGTGACTTTATTGTCGGTTTCCCCGGGGAGACCGAGGACGACTTCAACAAGATGATGAAGCTGATTGACGAGATCGGCTTTGACAACTCCTTCAGCTTCATCTTCAGCCCACGCCCCGGCACCCCGGCTGCCAACTTGGCGGATGACACGCCGCATGAGGTCAAGCTTCGCCGCTTGCAGCAGCTGCAGGGCGTGATCAACGCCAACATCAAGCACATTAGCGACAGCCGGCTGGGCACCGTTCAGCGCATCCTGGTTGAAGGCGCGTCCAAGCGCGACGCCACCGAGCTGATGGGCCGCACCGAATGCAATCGGGTGGTCAATTTTGTCGGCCAGCCACGACTGGTGGGGCAACTGGTTGACGTGAGGATCACGGAGACCCGCAGCTACACCCTGCGCGGCGAAGTACTGACCCAAGAATCAATGGCAGCCACCCAATAGCCGGCTTGAATGCCAGTGCTACCATATAAATAGCAGTCAAGCTATATGTGGCGTGGCCTAGAGGCTGATTTGGCCTAAAAAACCAGGTACCTAGAACGGCATCCGGGGCATGCCCTTCATGCCGCCCATGCGTTTCATCATCTTCATCATGCCGCCGCCCTTCATTTTTTTCATCATGTCCTGCATCTGCTCGAACTCCTTCAGCATGCGGTTCACCTCCTGCACCTGAACCCCGGCGCCGGCGGCGATGCGGCGCTTGCGCGTGGCCTTGATCAGTTCCGGCTTGCGGCGCTCCAGTGGCGTCATGCTGTGGATGATGCCCTCCTTGCGCTTGATGTCTTTCTCAGCCCGCACCATGTCGACCTGACCCGCCTTGGCCGCCATTGCCGCCGGTAATTTGTCCATCAGGCTGGAC
>CAJAXU010000616.1 GCA_903948045.1 uncultured beta proteobacterium
GACAGCTGCTTGGCAATCAACTCTGAGAGGCCGCCAGGTTGGCCCGACATCTGGACGGCAAACTGCTGGTCCAACAAATCGGCGCCCAGGTCGCCCCCGGGGCTGTCCATCAAGCCGGATTTCATGGTGGCTTCGCGCATGCTCTTGATCAGTTCCCGCATGAACAGCGACTCAAACTGCTTGGCTGCCTGCTGGATCGACTCCGGCGTGTTTTGCCCGGCCTGGACCTTAAGCGCACTCAGGCTGCGAGCGTCTGCCGCCAAGGCTTCTGAGGCGCTGGGAAGGCGGGACAGGTTCATGTCAGATCACCTCGAGCTCGGCGTTCAAGGCGCCTGCGGATTTGATGGCCTGCAAAATGGCCAGCAGGTCCTGCGGCGTAGCGCCCAGGGCGTTGAGGGCGCGCACCACGTCCGATAGCTGGGGCGAGGCCGGTACCTGGATCAGGATGCCGGGCTCCTGCTTGATCTGTATATTGCTTTTCTCGGCCACCACGGTTTGGCCACCAGTGGACAGGGCATTGGGTTGGCTGATGATGGGCGTGGTGCTGATGCTGATCGATAAGTTGCCGTGAGCGATGGCGCAGGCGCCCAGCGTCACGGCCTGGTTCAGCACAATGGAGCCGGTGCGTGAGTTGATCACCACCTTGGCGGCGCGCACTGAATCTTCAAGCGGCAACTCTTCCATCTCGGCAATAAAGGTCACCCGGGCATCGGAGTCCATTGGGGCGTTGACCCGCACCGTGCGGCCATCCAGGGCACGCGCTGCGCCCTCACCAAAGCGACGGTTGATGGCTTGTGCCACCTTGCGGGCGGTTTGAAAATCAGAGGCCTCCAGGCCCAGGTTGATGCTGGTGCCTTCCAGCAATGGTGTCGGCACAGTGCGCTCCACTTGGGCACCGCCGGGAATCCGTCCGGCGCTCAGGTGGTTGACCTGCACCTTGCTGCCCCCGGCCGAGGCGCCGGCACCCGCCACCACCAAGTTGCCCTGGGCCAGGGCGTAGACCTCGCCGTCGGCACCTTTGAGCGGGGTGGTGATCAGCATGCCGCCCTTGAGCGATTTGGAGTTGCCCATGGAGGACACGTTCACATCCAGCGCCTGGCCTGGCCGTGCAAAGGCGGGCAATTGTGCGGTGACCAACACTGCCGCCACGTTCTTGAGCTGCAGTTGCCCCACCGAGGCGGCGGGCAGGGTGATGCCAAGCTGTTGCAGGTAGTTGGTCAGGCCCTGCGCGGTGTAGGGCATTTGGGTGGTCTGGTCGCCGGTGCCGTCCAGCCCCACCACCAGGCCAAAGCCGGTCAGCTGGTTGCTGCGCACGCCTTCCACGGCGGCCACTTCCTTGATCCGGCTGGCCTGGGCCGGCCCGGTGCAGAGCAGACTGGCCAGCAGCAGCCAGCTCACAGCTGGGTTGATGCGGCGGATGCCCTGGCGAAAAAGTGTGTGAAATAAAGCTTGCATGAATAGTGACCCCTCGGCACTATTCTCATAAGCTTTAGAACGGTAGAAAGCTGAAAAAGAACCGTGTTAACAGGCCAACTGTTTGCGCTTCGGCTTGAGCACCACGGCCGCGTGACTCCATGCGCGCATTGGCCACCTTGTTGGAGCTGACCACATTGCCCGGTTGCACCGCCTTCGGGTCCACCGTGCCCGAAAATCGCAGTACGTCGACGTTCTGGTTCACGCCAATCTGCTTTTCGCCCATCACCACCATGTGGCCGTTGGCCAGCACCTCGACCACCGTGGCGGTGATGGTGCCAGCAAAGGTGTTGGCGCTCTCGGTGCCGCCCTTGCCGGAGAAATCATTGGTGGAGGCGGCGCCCACTTTCAGGTTGGCAATGTCCATGGCCGAAATCAGCGGCGCGGCCGAGATGCCGGCGTCCATGCTGGTGGTGCGGTTGGAGGTTGATTTGGAGACCTGGCTGGCGGTCACGTTCTCCACGATTTGAATGGTGATGGTGTCGCCAATGTTGCGGGCACGCGGGTCTTCGAAGGCGGGCCGGTAGCTGACGGCCTGAAACAGGCTGCCACTGGCAGGGCGGGGCGCTGCCACCATGGGCAGCGGCGCCGGCCGCGCCTCGGCAAAGTCTACTTTTACCGGTTTGGGCATGGTCTCGCAGCCCGACAGCAACAGGCCCAGGCTGGCTGTCAGTCCAAGGGTCAGGGTCAGCCGGCGCATCACAGCTGCCCCAGTTTCTGCAGCATCTGGTCTGAGGTCTGGATCGCCTTGGAGTTCATTTCATAGGCGCGCTGGGTCTGGATCATGGTCACCAGCTCTTGCACCACGTTCACGTTAGAGGTTTCCACAAAGCCTTGCATCAGTGAGCCCAGACCATTGGTGCCAGGGGTGCCGCTGGCCGGCTGGCCCGAGGCGGTACTTTCGGCATACAGGTTCTGGCCTTTGGGCTCCAGACCGGCCGGGTTGAGAAAGTTGGCCAGCGCAATGGTGCCCGCGGTTTGCGGCGCCGTGGTGCCCGGAATTTGCACGGTGACCGTGCCGTCGGCGGCAATGGCCACGCTGGTGGCGTTGACCGGAACCGTGACGCCATTGGCCAGCGGCAGGCCGGTGGCTGTTACCAGCCGGCCTTGGGAGTCGACCTGCAGTGCACCGTCACGGGTGTAGTTGGTGGTGCCGTCGGGCATGGTCACCTGGAAAAAGCCATTGCCCTGGATCGCCACGTCCAGCTTGTTGCCCGACTGCTGCAGATTGCCCTGCGCAAACGAGCGGCTGGTGGCCACGGTGCGCACGCCCAGGCCCACCTGCAGGCCGGTGGGCAGCTGGGACTGTTCCGAGCTGTTGGAACCAACCTGACGCAGGTTTTGGTACATCAGGTCTTCGAACACGGCGCTGGCGCGCTTGAAGCCGTTGGTGGAGACGTTGGCCAGGTTGTTGGAGATGACGTCCAGCTGCATTTGCTGGGCTTGCATGCCGGTCTTGGAGATCCAGAGCGAGTTGATCATGAGCGTGTCCTTGTGTCGTCAATCGGTTGCGGGTTCAACCCTGCTGGCCCAGCAGCTTGCCGGCCGAACGGTCGTTGGATTCGGCGGTTTGCAGCAGCCGCATTTGTGACTCAAACTGGCGGGCGGCCTGAATCATGCCCACCATGGTTTCAATCGGGTTCACGTTAGAGCCCTCCAGAACACCGCTCTGCACCCTTGCGTTGGGGTCGTTTGGCAGCACATCGCCCGAGGCGGCGCGGAACAGGCCGTCGGTGCCGCGGCGCAGCGGGTCTTCGGCGGTGGGGGTCACCAGCTTCAGGCGGCCAATGACGCCGGGGGCCTGATTGCCCACCCTGGCGCTCAGCGTGCCATCAAAGCCAATGGTGACTTCGGCATTGGCCGGCGCGGTGATGGGGGCCCCACCGTCGGACAACACGGTCAGGCCGGTGCTGGTCAGCAGGGTGCCGTCGGGCGACACCTCAAATGAGCCGCTGCGGGTGTAGGACTCGGTGCCGTCCAGCGCTTGCACGCCAAACCAAGCCTTGCCGACGGTCATGGCGTCCAGGTTGCGGCCGGTTCTTTGCGCCGCACCAGGGGTGTCGAGCTCGCCCGATGTGGCCTCCAGCGCCATCACCCGGGTGCTGGCGCCGTCGCCGCGCACTGGCACGGCACGAAAGGTCGACAGCTCGGCGCGAAACCCGTTGGTCGAGGCATTCGCCAGGTTGTTGGACAGCACCGCCTGCCGCGCCGCTGCGGCATTGGCGCCGGTCATGGCGGTGTAGATCATGCGGTCCATGGCGGTCTATCCTCGCTTAGCGCAGGTTCACCAGCGCTTGCACGGCCTGGTCCTGGGTCTTGATGGTCTGCACATTGGCCTGGTAACTGCGCTGCGCGGTCATCATCGCCACCAGCTCGGCGGTCAGGTCCACATTCGAGTCCTCTACCGCGCCGGAGCGCAGCTCACCAAACTTGCCTTGCGTGGGCAAGCCCTGGATCGGCTGGCCGGAGGCAAAGGTCTCGACCCACGCGCCGCCCGAGATCGGGGTCAAGCCCTGTGGGTTGCGGAAATCTGCCAGGGTTAGCTGCGCCAGGCGCTTGGTCTGCCCGTTGGAGTAGCGGGTCTCCAGCACGCCGGTCTGGTCGATCGAGACGCCGGTCAGGTCGCCGGCGGTATAGCCGTCCTGGGTCAGCTTGGTCACCTGGAATGACGAGCCGTATTGCGTGGTCTTGGTCACATCCAGTACGGCAGAAAAATTGCCGATGGCGGTGTTGCCCGACGTCAGGGTGAGGGCTTGCGTATCCAAGGGCAGCACCACCTCTGGCGTGGTGACCGCGGCCGCACCGGTGCCGGTCACGACGGCGGGGGTGATCATGCGCAGCAGTGTGCCGTCTGCCCCAAACTCCATGCGGAACAGCGCGCCCGACGGCTTCAGCGGCTCGTCTGCGGCGATACCGCCGTTGGCGTAAGTCGGTAGTGGGGTGGCTGGCGCGGGAACTGCGTTGTTGAGCGCGGTGTTCTTGATGTCAAGTGCTTTGTTGGTGGCGTTGGTGGCCTTGATGGTCGCGTTTTCAGTCAAGGCCGTTTCACCAGCAGCCTGGCTGGCGGCATCAAACACATCCCAAGCGTCTTTGGCGACTGGCGGGATGGCTGCCGGGTCAGGCCCGACTTTCACAAAATAGACATTGACCGGCACTTCAAGCCCCTGCGAGTCGAAGGCCGTGACCGCAGTGCCATATTTAGTGAACGGCGTAGGCGTGGCCGAATTGGTGGCCACCGTCGCCCGAGCATCCAGATTCACTTCGGCGGTGATGGTCTTGGTGACGCTGGCTGCAATGGGTGCGCCGGTCGGCACCACCAGTTTGCCCGGCGTGACGCTGGTCGGTTGGCCGAGCGAGTCCAAGGTGTAGCCCATCACATTGGCTTTTAGGTTGGTCACCAGGTTGCCTTCGCGGTCCAGCTTGAACTGGCCGTCGCGGGTGTAGGCGGCTTTGCCCTCCGCCGTTGTGATCTGGAAGAAGCCGCCCCCGTTGATGGCCACATCCAGGCTGTTGCCGGTGATGTTGATGCTGCCCTGTGTAAATTGCTGTGAAACGGCGGCTCGCTTCGCTGCA
>CAJAXU010000617.1 GCA_903948045.1 uncultured beta proteobacterium
ATTTCCACAATCAAGTCTAGAGATTTTTTATTCCGAAACTTCCTCTCCAGCACTACTGTTGCCAGCGGGATATTTAAGTCTAGCAGGGGAATGCTGTTATTCAGCTTGGTGGAACAAAGGCGCAAGAACTCGGTCAAAAATTTGCTGCCGAATCCATGCGTCTGGTTTGGATCTAGCAAGAACCCGAGAAATGCAGAGTGCTTTATCTCTGTTTTTTGGACACCCAGAGCTTCGAAAATATTGAAATTACGCAAAACGTCATCCAACCGCGCAAATTCCAGATTTAAAGCAATTTCATTTTCTGTCATATATTCTCAAAGGCGGTTACTGTTTGGAATTCTTATATAGACAGTCCAGACTCTTGGGGGCCACTGAAAAAAATGTTAGAACCACTGCGAAATTTTTAATCAAATAACAGTGGGGTCTTAACCGAACCAGACAAGATTGTGATTCTACAGTTGCTGTTCCCCATCCCAGCGACAGGCGACCAAGGACCAACCGTCCGACTTGGGCGTTAATGAACCTTAGGGAGACCGTCTCTCAGTGTTCGCCACAGCGCCGTGATGATCACCTCCGAGGCATCATCAGGGTGCCTTTCCCCCGTTTCGAGCAGCAATGCCTTATTGCCCTTCCAAAGTCCGAAGCTATTTCTGATCCACATCCCGAGGCTACGGTGCAGACCACTCAGGTCGCCCTCCTCCATCTGCGTGATCTGGACCAACTCCTCCGTGGGGACCATGCTTTGCAATAGCCTGACGGCTGCCTCAACGGACGCGGGATAGTCTGGATTGACGGGCTCGTCACTCATCTTTTTCTGCATTTCGCATCCCTCTCATTGCGCCAGGCAATATGGGGAAAAAGGGCAATATACGTCGCCCATGCTTTCAGTGCCGGGTAAGCCAAGTGACCTCTGATTGCCAATTGCTCGACATCCGCATCGCGCATTCAGCCCCCTCCTCCACCTTTGACCAACCATCCGTCCAGCAATTGCGCCACGTACTCTTTGCCCAGCATGTGCCCTGCATCCGGCACCACGGTCACCGGCAAATCCAGAAGAGCGGCCAATTTCAGGACATGGTCCGGGTTACTCTGCCAGTCCCGAGCACCAACGTGGATTTCACAGTGCATTGGCGTCGGATACGAGCCAGACTGAGCCAATTTGAGCAGACGATCTGACCTGGGCGGAATGAAGCCAATTGACGCCCCTTCTTCAGAAAATTTGCCCACGATAGGTGACAACAACAGAACCCTGCCAATGAACGGTGGCAGCAAAGCCTGGGCGTGCAAGAACAGGTAGGCGCCAAAGGAGTTGGCAATCACCTGAGCGTGCGGGTGCCAGCACTCGGTGCGCAAGTCTTCTGCGACCAGTTCCACCTGATCCGCGAACCTTAGCGCCCGAAATTCCCCAACTGTTTCCCGCCCACAGATGTCAAAACCTCTGTCCATCAGACCCTCACCCAAGCCCTTGCTCAGTCGCCCGCCGTGGCCTGGAAGGTAATAGACAGAGTCAGCCATTGTTTCGAGAGTGCTGGGTTACTTTGACTGAAGAGCGAGATTGATCAACACGGCAAGGCGTGCTCCCGCCATTTCCAAACGCTGCTCCATGAGGGGCGTAAAGCGTTAGATGTAGGCCTGATCAACCAGCCGTCCTGGGAAAAAGCCCGCCTGCCCGACGATACGGCAAGAATCTTCGGCAGCCTGACCGGCATTAAAAATTGCTGACCCCCCTTGTCCTCTCTAGCATCTGGCGCCGCGCTGTGCTGACAATGCTGGACCCTAACCGTGCCGTCATCACCTCAGGGTCCTGGCCAAGCGCTCGGTGCAAGCCTGTGTCCCCAAAAGGCATGCTGGTGCGTGCCACCCATCAAGGCCTGCAACTGGCAGCTTTTGCCGCGTCGGTCCTCGCCTTATCCGGCATGCGGCGGTTGGTTGACCTCTGCCACCAGATGAACCAGGTACTTCAGGGTCCGTAGCCGAACCTCGTCTGCGGCGGTGGGGCCAGTATGTCAAGCTGGCGTTCAATCGCTGCCAACACACACTGCCCCTCTGGACAAGCCCGCCTGGCTGAGCAGCTGCAGCTGTTTTTAGGGAAATTGACGTAATGCCAAGCGGCCGTCGCAGGGCTGTTGTGCTGGTCTGCCCAGGTGGAGATGCTAGCCAAGGTCTGACCTAAGCTTGACGTTCCACTGCCCGCAGGGGCTTGACACTGACCTGCGCTTGAGCCAAGTTGGCAACGACTTGGTTGGCCTGGCCTGGCCTGGCCAGACCAGGCCCGCACGGCGGTGGGTAGTAATCCCGAGTCGATGCCGACTTGCACAACCATGCCACTATAGGAATTGATCCTAGTGGACGATTTTGCACGAATCTTACAGAGAGCCCTTCCACGTCAATGTCTGACGCTTCGATGAGCGCGAAATTCATCAGTACCTCTCGCTTTTTAGAGGCGTTATGTAGTGGATCCGATGCCTAAAACAATGTCTTCTGCGTTGTCACTGTTTATCTGAGATATCCCGAGGGAAATACGACGTTTTTCAACATCAACGGTCATGACCGTAACGCGAATAGCCTGTCCTACCTCCGACTTCAAGACCTCAGGCGATACGCTGAAATGCAGCAACCCCTCTAAACCAATAGGAAGTCGAACGAATATTCCGTAATCCTGCACATTAGACACAACTCCTTCATATGACCTTCCTACCACCGGACATAAATCAGAGTCGTCCATGGGATGAGGAATGCACTGACGGTAACTTAGCACTAAATATTTTTTACTTGCCTTGATTCCGATAACCTTCAGTGTCAGCAATTGATCACGGAGTTTCTCTACTTCGGTGGAGCTAAATTCCTTTACCCACGAGAATTCCGTCATCGGCAAAAATCCAGGAGCACCATCAGACAGAATAATTGAGGCTCCCCATGGAAGAATTCTATGGATTTTGCCAACAGCGGTAGCTCCTTTGGGGTGCGATTGTTGTATTTGAATCCACTCTTCAGCGCTGAGGTCTTCGGTTTTTTGGGGGTCCTCGGTGAGTTGTCTCAGGCTTGCCTTCAAAATTCGTTTTTCGTGTTTGCTGCCAATGATTTTCACTGCCAACTTTCGACCGGCAGCGACGATGCCTTCGTCAACACCTACCTCGCTGGACCAGGAGTATTCCTTTTTCATTAACTCTGCCACAGCACCGTCGGCGAATCGGATGTAACAGCAGTGTTCAAGAACATTGAAAATCACACCCTCAACGATGGAGCCCTTGGGATATCGGTGTTCAAAAATTGAAAATTCTGCATCAACTTTTGCGGCTATATCTAATGCCACGCTGTACGCACAATCGTCCAATGTGCGGGCTATCTTTCTAATCTCTACTGATATGTTGTCACCAATTTCGAGGTTCCCAAGACCCTCCGTAATCCCATTTGCTCTCTCAATTGCGATAGGCGGAATTGTCCCGATCCATCCATTTCGAAGTCCCACAATACAATATCCTGATCGTTGAATTTGGACGACAACTCCATTAATACGACTATGGGCCTCAAATGGCGGGGGCGAGGACAAATAATTTAGCCCAGGAACATAATCACTTGACTTAAATTCCTGATTATCTTGAGCAGCTCCAGAATCTGACAAATCAATTGGTGAATAATTATGTACGTCTGATATTTTCTGACTATGATGAGCTCTAGCCCTTGTCAATTCATCGTTAAACTGATTATTTTGCCAAGCCAAGGATAGAGTATCAACTGCAGGGCGGTGTGGTTTTAGCATCCAAGGGAATGATCTTAAAAACTCAACACAAAACTCAAGGTTGGTAAGTAATTCGGGTCTGTTTTCGCCAATGCTACGCAGACAGTCGGCCACTATTCCCCACTTTCGGCTAAGTTGATCAAAGCTCATCCAAGTGACTAATGATCCTATACCTGAAGCAAATGATGGTGCAACCACAAAAAACCCTCGTTTGCTCAATAGTGGCCAACAAGTTGCACCTACTTGCTTGCCAGCCTCTAAAAATACTTCGCAATGTCCCAGAGTGGCATAAATCTCGCTCAATATTTCCTTAGGTTCTGTCGTACCAATGCGCTGATGCAACCGCTCCACAGCATGCACGCTAATTGCTAGCGGTCTTTTCACTTCGACAACGATATTCCCGTTTCGGCCGTTCATATGACCAGAAATGACAGAAAAGTTGAGTCCATCGTCGGTCATCTCCGGAAACCTTAATGAAAATTCTAGTCGTCTTCCATGGGGCTCTAAAACTGATCCTTCAACAGGTCTACGCTCAAAAAAGGTTTTGAGCTCACTTAAAGTCTTATTAATAGCCTTCGATGGGGACGATCCACTTTGGAGATTTTTGGATGCATTAGACGTAATGAGTTGCAATTCTTTCCTAAATACTGATCCTTCGGCAACCCATTGATTCATGTGCTTATGTGAGATTCCCCGGGCCAACGATGGGTCGATATACATACTTGATTTCTGTTAGAGGCTCACGCCCGAAAATTATCTACCTGGAGCTCAAGGCAGTTACACAAAGTTAAGTCATTTGCCACTACTTCAAACCACTCAAAGACTTATTGAAATGTCCAATGACCTAATAGTCTCATTTCCGCCAGAAGTAGAAAAATGAATGGCGAATACTCACCTCAGGCTGATAAATTCGCAGGCTTACTTTGACTGAAGCGCCAGATTGATCAACCCTGCCAAGCGTACCCCCGCCAGTTGTAGGCGCAGCTCCATGAGAGGCGTAAAGCGCTGGATATAGGCCAGATCAACCAGCCGTCCTGGGTAAAAGCCCGCATGCCCCACGATACGACAAGACTCTTCGGCAGCCTGAACTGCATTGAAAGTTCCCCCGGCACGCTCTAGCTCCTGGCGCCGCGCTGTGCTGACAATGCTGGACGCTAACCGAGCCGTCATGACCTCAGTGTCCTGATCCAGCGCCCGGATCAAGCCTGAGTCCCAAAAGGCGTGAAGGTTAGTGCCGCGCATGAAGGCTTGCAGCTGGTAGCTGTTGCCGCCTCGGTCCTCGCCGTAGCCGGCATGCAACGGTTGGTGGACGTCTGCCACCAGATGAACGAGGTACTTTAGGGCCCGCAGCCGAACCTCGTCAGTGGCAGTGGAGGCCAAGATGTCACGCTGGCGATCAATGGCGGCCACCACACACTGCCCATCTGGGCAATCCCGCTCTGCCGAGTATGTGCAGCTGCTCTTTGGGAAGTTGATGTAATGCCAAGCGGCCGTCGCAGGGCTACGGTTCTCGTCAGCCCAAGTGGAGATACTGGCCAGGGTCTGACCTGGCTCGAGAGCCAGCAAATGGTCCACTTCGCGTTTAGCCTTGGTACTTAATTGCGCCTGTGCCAGGTTGGCCACGACTTGGTGGCCTTGCGACCCCCATGCTTGGGCATGGATTGGCAAGGCGGCAAGCAGCAACGAGAAACATGCCGCCAGCAGAAACACCAGCGGGTAGCCTCCGCGCTCAGTCTGACGCCCCTGTTGTGTCTCACTTGCCAAACAACACTCCCAGTAGCACGATGGCGATCACCAGCCAAACCACCCAGCCGGTTCCAGCACCATTGCCAGATCCTGCATTACCCGTTGCATCCAGCCGTTCCCGGTAAGACAAACCGGTGCCCGGAATGCCCACGCTACCGGTGGCTTTGCCGTCCTTCAGGTTGACCGACGCACCTCTGCCGCCCAAGGTCCAGGAGGTGCCGCTCTTGCTCAAGTTCAGAGTGAGTCCCTTAAAGATACGAATACGCTTTTGAAACCGGAAACCCATGACGATCCTCCTGGCTAGTGACGTGGTCGTCAACTTGTGCCCCATTATGGAAGGCTCGGGGCTCATTTGGTGAGCCTAGGGCGCTCCACAATACTTCTGATGCGACTAGGAACCTTCCACCCCGGACCTCTGTTTAGACTGGTCATGTACGGCCTAGTGCTGTGGCTGATGTTTGAGTTCATTTCAAATGTGTATGTCACCAACCAGCGCGCAGGTCTTTACCCTGCTGAGGCGGATTCGGTCAGTATCCCCATCTATTCCATGGCATTCTTCCTGATGCTGAGCACGCTGCCCTTGACGCTCCTGTCGGTCCTGCCGCAGTCAGGTCTCGCGGAGAGGCTGTTTCGGCGCTCCGTTGGCTGGCGACGTTTTGGCGGCATGCTGATGGTCGGTCTCTATGGTTTTGGAATCCTGTTCACATTTGGCGGCGGCACGGAGCTTCTAACGCCAGACCACCGGATGATTGGTGTGGCGCACATGCCGTTGCTGGCACTGCTGCTCTGGACCGCATGGCTGGATTGGCGGTGGTGGTTGTCGCTAAGGTCACCAGGCTGAAACCAGCTCGTCGCACTAGTCTTTCTCAGATTGCCGCCTGAAAGCTGTCATATATCTACGCTTCCGCTGCATCGCGTCCACCCGAGAAGACGGGATGCTGAAGGTACACTCAATTTATGCAATATCTGCAATCCGTGACGAAGAGTATCCTCAAGCGCGTCGAAGAAGTCACCGGCAAAAGCATCCAGTTCATGCGCGATGACAATCTTGCCGTGCTGTCCACGCTGCAGATGGCGCGCAACGGCGCTGAGTTCCACGTGCTGCGCTACCGCCCCAGCAATGACCCAATCGATTATTTCGTGGCGTTTCAGGCCGGCTTCGTCCTGCGACTCTTTGAATGTGATCCATCCAACCGATTTGACTTTTTGCCGGACTCCGATGCTGGCAGACGAGTCGATGTGTTGCTCAAAGCCGGCCAAGCGCTTGGTGCTACCGATCTGGATGCAATGCCCGCCTTTGCCGACCGGGTCGCCCAGTGGGCGCTCATGAACCTGCGCTCCCTGCCGATCGGTATGCGCATCGACCAGTGGATTGCGGCTGACTACCCGGAATTACGGGAGTTGCAGCACCGCGGCATCGCGGTGCAACAGCAACAGAGCATGGATGTCCTGGCCTTCAGAGTCGGCAAGCTGACCGTGCCGACCACGCTTTTGGGAACCCTGGCCGCCTACGCCTTGTTTGCCGACCGATTGATGGGCAGCGAAACATTCGCCATTCCTTTCCAGGCAAGCGGCCTACTGGGTCACGGCGAGGAACTGATGCGCATTTGGGATACGGCACCTCATCGGCCAGATCAGGATTGCGCACTTGTCGATCAATGGGCAGCCGCATCGGGATTGTCCGGGTGGTACAGCTGGGTTCCCTATCAACCATGAGCACACAACCGTTTTCTTTCAAACTCCCGCTGTCGCGCTTCGACGTGGGTCTGTTGCCCGGTGATGCTCGTCAAATTGGCTCCGACCGCTTCAAGGATGCCGTCATTGCCCACTTTGTCGCCCAGTACGCGGGCAAAGGCGAAAACGCGCTGGTCACGGTTGACGACGACGAAATCACCGTCTTGACCCTGCCTAAGGGACAGGCGCCATTGGATTTCGTGATGACGATGCTGCAAAGCGGACGACTCAAAGAGGCGGTCCCCTATCTGGAAAGCATGGCCAAGACGGAGCCTGGCAATGTTGACGTTCTGTACAACCTGGGACTGGCCTACAGCGAGCTAGGGCAACTTGACGAAGCCATCATTCGCCTGAAACGTGTGGTCCAACTGGCACCGACGCACTCGCGGGCATGGACCGGCATCGGGGTCGCGTATCAGCGCATGGGCAAAGCAGAGCAGGCGCTGGCGCCCTTGGAACAAGCCGTGGCGGCCGATCCGACGGATGGTTACGGTCAGCGCAATCTGGCGGCACTGCTGATGAAGGCAGGGCGCAACACCGAAGCGCTGGCCCATCTGCAGGCGGCACGTAAGGCCCTGCCGCATGACGCCCAAACCCTGTTCGGCTTGGCTGCAGCATTAGAAAGCGTCGGTGGTGACGACAATGTCAGTGAAGCGGACGAGCTGTATCAGGTGGTGATTGAGCGTTGGCCAGCGTCCCCCGTTGCGGAGCCGGCACGCGCCGCACGTACGGCACTGGCGCAAACAAACATGCGAAGCAAAGTCGGTGGCGGGCTACGCCCAGATGTGATGATGTACATCGCCGGCGCTTTGGATACTTTTGCCAAATTGGACGTGGCCAAGCGGCAGCAGATCACCCTCGAAATTGCGCTCAAGGGACAAACCGGCTTGGACATCAATGACGCCGAGGCCAAGTACACATTGAAATCGCTGCCCGGTCAGTTCTCCGGCATGCACCTGATTTCGATCATGTACGTCGGCATGAAGGAACTGGATCCGGACATGGACCCTGGGGTGGACCTGAGTGCGGAGTACGAAGCTGCGAGGCTTATCCAAAAGAACTCTTGATCAGGCAACATACAAATCCTGAGCGAACTTGCCAATGTAAACGGGCGCACAGTCTGGACAATCTGGCCGTTAGGTACGGGCAGAATTTGTACATGCACTCTTGCGGGTTGTCTTGTGCAGACTGGCTGCCACACCCTGGGTCCTGCCTTTAAGTGGGTTGTGTAAATCCTGGCGCCAGATCAGCTGTGCTGGCCATTTTGCGCTGTCCAAGCAGCGAAAGATCCTTCATCAAAGCCATTGTGGAACGCGCCCGGGCTCACCAGGCGAGCCCGGGCGGGCCTTATCCATTGCCGTCTGGCTGGTTAAACGAACAGGATTCAGGGCTCATGGCGTGAGCCCCGGCCGCATCAGACTCCGATTTCGCGTTACAAGCTTTCTTGAGCAGGGTCAAATTACAGACTAATGGTCTAAGATGTAACAAAAAAACGGTGATTCAACAAACGGGGGCAATCATGACGCCAGTGATAGCAGCAGGCCAGCCATGGGTGAGGTGGTGCAGCTTTACCAGTACAAAAGCTTGCCAAGTGGGCGCCGGGCCATGTCGGCAGAGGATTTGATGGCGCGCCTGGAAATCTCGCGTATCACTCTCAAGCGTGATATCGCCAAGCTGCGCGACCAGCTGCATGTGCCCATCGAGTTTGACCGTGACGCAGGCGGCTACACCCCAAGCCAGGGCCACACAGAATCAGAATTGCCTGGCCTGTGGTTCAACCAGGACGAGTTGCTGGGCCCCAAGCTCAAGCCGCTCAAAGACCGACATGGTCAGTTAATGACCACGCACGGCCTCTCCAGCCAGGATGTGGCTCGTAGCATCCGCATGATTCACGCCGGCAAGCGGGTAGAGGCAGCTAAATCGTTTGAGGTTGTGGCTACTGCCACCCTGGCGCGAAAACGGCTCAAAAATTCGCACTTCAGCCGGCAAAACGGCCAGACCACCGAGCGCAATGTGTCCCCTCAGCGCCTGGTGCACTACCGCGACAACTGGGACCTGGACGCCTGGTGCCACCTGCGCGACGACTTGCGCAGCTTCAGTATTGACGGCATTCCCAAACTGGAAATCCTGGCCACCGCCGCCAAAGACGTGTCAGACAAAACCACTGAGGAGACAGTGGGTGCGGGTTACGGCATATTCAACGGTGCGCCCAACGCCTGGGCCACCCTCAAGTTCACGCCTGAACGGGCGCGTTGGGTGGACAAGGAAACCTGGCACCCGCAGCAGGAGGTACATACCGAGCCTGATGGTAGCTTGGTGTTGACCTTTCCGTATTCGGACGACAGGGAACTGGTGGGTGACATACTGCACTTTGGTGCAGACGTGGAGGTGGTGGGGCCGGCGGGAG
>CAJAXU010000618.1 GCA_903948045.1 uncultured beta proteobacterium
CAGCCACCAAGGACAGGCATCATGACAAAGACAGTGTTGGTTTTGGGCGCACGCGGCCGCTTTGGCCTGGCTGCGGCCCGTGCGTTTGCCGCAGCGGGGTGGCGCGTGATCGGCCAGATGCGGCCCGATGCCGTGCCGCCACCGGCCCCGGGGATTGAGTGGCGCGGCATTGACTTGCAGGATACGGCGGCGCTGCTGGCGGCGGCGACCGGCACCAGTGTGGTGGTGCATGCGCTCAACCCGACCGCCTACAGCAATGCGGCCTGGCAGGCCGAGTCCGCGCCGATGCTCACAGCAGCTATTAGCCTGTGCCGCAAACTTGACGCCACCCTGATGCTGCCGGGCAACGTGTACAACTTTGGCCGGGATATGCCGCCCCTGCTGCGCGAGGACACGCCGCAGCACGCCCATACCGTCAAGGGGCAGGTCCGGATGGCGCTGGAGCAGCAACTCAGCGCCTCGGGCGTACGGGCGGTGGTGATCCGCGCTGGTGACTTTTTTGGTTCGGGCCGCGGCAGCTGGTTTGATCTGGTGTTGACCAAGCAACTGGCCAAGGTCCGGTTCACCTACCCCGGTCAGGGCGAGGTGCCGACCGCCTGGGCCTATCTGCCCGACCTGGCGCGCACCTTTGTCGCGGTGGCCGAGCGGGCCGACGCGTTGGCGCCGTTTGAGGTGCTGCACTTCGCCGGACACTCGTTGACGGCGCAGCGCTGGCTGGAGGCGCTGACGCCAGCGGCCCGGGCGCAGGGTTGGCTGGCGCCGGGTGCTGCGCTCAAATGCGCCGGCCTGCCCTGGCCGATCTTACGCTTGGCCAGCCCGTTCGTACCGGCCTGGGCCGCATTGGTGGAAATGCGCTACCTGTGGCAAACGCCCCATGCGCTGGTCAATGCCAGGCTCACGGCGCTGATCGGCCCCGAGCCGCACACGCCGCTGACGCAGGCGGTGGCAGCGGCGCTGGTCGATTTAGGCCTGGTACCGTCGGCGCCCGTGCCGAACGGGCTTGCGCCATCAGCAGCATGATTGGCACAATACGAGCGACCATTAGCACACGACGACTGCAAAGCACCGGGTCTTGGGTCGCGGCGATCGGGTGCATTGGCATAGCGGCCTATGCCGCGATCGCCTACGCAGCATTTCCGCTCGGTGCCTTGGTGCACCCGCAGATGAAGCTGGCCTTCCAGGGCCACAGCGTCGCGATCTACACCCATATTTTTGCTTCCGCACTGGCCCTGCTGCTCGTACCGCTGCAACTGGCGGCTGGCTGGCGGCGCAGGCATGCGGCCTGGCACCGGCGCGCCGGGCGGGTTTACCTGGCCCTGGGCGTGTTGCCGGGCGGACTCAGCGGTTTGTACGTGGCCCAGTTTGCCTTTGGCGGTGACGTGTCCACCTGGGGGTTTTCACTGCTGGCCATTCTTTGGCTGGGTACCGCCGCATTGGCCTACCGGTCGATCCGGCACGGCGATGTGCCGGCGCACCGACGCTGGATGCTGCTCAATGTGGCCCTGACGTTTGCTGCCGTGACGCTGCGCCTTTACCTGGGCTTGTTTTTTGCCAGCGGGGTGCCGTTTGAGCTGTTTTACCCCTGGGTCAGTTGGCTCTGCTGGGTGCCCAACTTGCTGCTGATGGCGGTGTATCTGGCGCGCCGGCCTGTATTGCGCTGAGGCGGCGCCTGGGTCAGCGGCCCTGCGGCGCCCACTGTTGATCAACATCAGCCGTGCCAAGGCCGCTGATAAATTGCCCTTACCATTGGGCATGTCTAGCGCCTCCCCTGTCACCCCGCTGCCCCCCGCCGTCCCCGCCGAGTGTCGGGAGCTCGCTACAGCAGCCGGCCGGCTCAGCCTGTACAGCGCCGGGCCAGAGGGCGCAGGTGCCGGCTTGCCGCCGCTGCTGCTGGTGCACAGCGTCAATGCCGCCGCTTCAGCGGCCGAGGTGGCGCCCTTATTTGCCCACTACCGCCAGCGGCGAGCGGTGTATGCACTGGATTTACCGGGATTCGGATGCTCAGAGCGTACCGACCGTCCCTATACCGTGCGACTGATGACGGATGCCCTGCAGGCGGCACTGCGGGCCATTCAGGCCGAGCAGGCAGGGGTCGCTGTGGATGTATTGGCGGTGTCGCTGGCCTGCGAATTTGCGGCCCGCGCGGCGGTTGAGACGCCGCAACTGATGCGGCGCCTGGCTCTGGTTAGCCCGACCGGATTCAGTGGCAAAAGGCGGCGTTACGGCGCCCCGGGCGCGGCGGTCGGCCCGCCGTGGTTGTTCCAGCTGTTGAGTTGGCGGCTGTGGAGTGCAGGCTTGTACAACACCCTGACCCGGCCCGCGGTGATTCGTTATTTTCTGCAGCGGACCTGGGGCTCTTCCGCCATAGACGAGGCGCTGTGGCGTTACGACCTGCTGACCACCCGGCAACCAGGCGCCCAGTTTGCGCCGCTGGCGTTTGTCTCAGCGCAATTGTTCTGCGCCGACATCAACACCCTGTACGAGGCCTTGACGGGCCCGGTCTGGGTCTCCATGGCCACGCGCGGTGACTTCACCGACTACCAGGGCCGCCACACCGTGGCTGGGCGCGGCAACTGGCAGTTTCATGCCCTTGCCGGGGGTGCCCTGCCGTTTTTTGAAGACCTGGCCGGCTTCACCGACCGGCTCGACCCGTTCTGGGCCTGAGCCCGCACCGATCACAACAAGGAACCTGCCAATATGGGCGCACAGTGGAAAGCCAAACACAAAGACCTCGCCGCCAATGCCCGGGGTCGCATTTTCGGCAAATTGTCCAAGGACATCATGCTGGCCGCGCGCAGCGGCGCCGACCCGGCCTCCAACGCCCGGCTACGGCTGGTGGTGGAGCAGGCGCGCAAGGTCTCCATGCCCAAGGAAACGCTGGAGCGTGCCATCAAGAAGGGCGCTGGCCTGACCGGCGAGGCGGTGAACTTTGAGCACGTGATCTATGAAGGCTTTGCGCCCCACCGCGTGGCGGTGATGGTGGAGTGCCTGACCGACAACGTGAACCGGACGGCCCCTGAAATGCGGGTGCTGTTCCGAAAGGGGCAATTGGGCACGGCAGGTTCAGTGGCCTGGGATTTTGATCACCTGGGCATGATTGAGGCCGAGCCGGCCGTGCCCGGTGCCGACCCGGACATGGCCGCGATCGAGGCCGGTGCGCAAGACCTGGAACCCGGTGACGAGGCCGGCACCACGCTGTTTCTGACCGACCCGGCCGACCTGGACCTGGTGAGCCGGGCGTTACCGGCGCAGGGCTTCAAGGTGCTGTCGGCCAAGCTTGGCTACAAGGCCAAGAACCCGGTGGACCCGGCCAGCCTGAGCCCCGAGCAGTTGGAGGAGGTGGAGGGCTTTTTGGCCGCCATTGACGACAATGATGACGTGCAGCAGGTGTTTGTCGGTCTGGCTGGCTAGCCTGACTATTCAGGGCCAGTGGGTGTCGGGCTCTAGCGGGTACAAGGGCACTCTGCGATGTTTATAGCTAAAGGTCGACAGGTCCGCTGAAGTCACCCCGGCACTGGCGACCCAGATCATGGCCTTGGCAATGGGCGCCATCGCAGGCCGGGGCGAATGCACGCCTTTGGCCACAATGATCTTCATGGCCGTGGGCTCAATGCCCAGAGCGCGAAACTGCTGCAAGCTGGCCGAGCCCGCGCTGCGTGAGGTCAACACCAGGCGGTAGCCGTCATCGGTTTGCAGGGCGCAGCTCGCACCATCATTGAAAAACCGGAAACCGCCGTGCGTCGGGCCGGTCTCTTCATAGCAGCCATCCGACAGGGCGGTCACCACAGCATCGATGGCAAAGGGTGTGCCGTGCAGACGGTCGCTCTTGCCGCCCACCTTCGCCGTGATGCGGGCGCCAACGCCGGCGGCTGTGGCCAGGGCCACCACTTCGGGGTCACACACCGCCTGCAGCAGGTTGGCGATGCCGAGACGGCGCGCCGCATGCAGGATCAGGGTGGAGTCGCCCGGGCTGCCGCCGCCCACGTTGTCACCCACATCGAACAGCACCACTGGGCCAGTCGCTGCCGCCTGCGCCAGCTGCAGGGCCTCGTCGATGGACGCTGCGCCGTGGTTCAACTCGGCCCGCATCTGCCAAGCAGCCATAGCGAGGGTTTGCGCGACATCCTGGGCCAGCGCTGCATCGTGGTCGGTCACGGCGATGAACGACATGCCCATTTCTTGGACGTCAGCGTAGGGATAGCCCTCCACCACGCTGACTGAGAGCACGCCGGGCCGGTCACGTTGGGC
>CAJAXU010000619.1 GCA_903948045.1 uncultured beta proteobacterium
ACGCCGCTGGCCGCACGCAAGGCCTGCATCGAGCGCTTTGCCGCCGCGGTGCGGGCCGAGCTGGAAACGCTGGCCGCGATCATGACCCGCGAAACCGGCAAGCCGATCAAGATGTCGCGCAACGAGCTCAATGGCCTCATGGGCCGGATCGACTTCTTTTTGGGCGCGGTGGACGCCACCCTGGCCACCGAAACCGTGTTCGCCGATGGCGGTATGACCGAGCAGATCCAGCACACGCCGCTGGGCGTGGTGGCCAACATCTCGGCCTGGAACTACCCCTGGTTTGTGGGTGGCAACGTGTTCGTGCCGGCGCTGTTGACCGGCAATGCCGTGTTGTACAAGCCGTCTGAATACGCCACCCTGACCGGGCTGGCCATGGCCCGCCTGCTGCATGCGGCGGGTGTGCCAGCCGACGTCTTCATCGCGCTGGTGGGCGGCGCCGAGGTTGGCGCGGCCTTGCAGGCGCAGCCGATCGACGGCCTGTTTTTCACGGGGTCGCATGCCACCGGCGCCCGCATCGCCCAGGCCCTGGGGCCCCGCATGGTCAAACTGCAGCTCGAACTCGGCGGCAAGGACCCGACCTACGTTTGCGACGATGCCAACCCGCAGGTGGCGGCCGAGTCGCTGGCCGATGGCGCCATGTACAACACCGGCCAGAGCTGCTGCTCGGTGGAGCGCATCTATGTGCATGAGGCCATCTACGAGGCCTTCGTCACCTCATTTCTGGCCACGGTGCACACATTCAAAGTCGGCGACCCGGCGGCGGAGGACACCTACATCGGCGCCATCACCCGCGCGCCACAACTCGATGTGCTGGAGGCCCAGGTGATGGACGCCGTGGCCAAGGGCGCGACCCTGCACTGTGGCGGCCATCGCCTGCCCGGCCCCGGCAACTGGTTTGCGCCCACGGTGCTGACCGGCGTGAACCACAGCATGACGATCATGCAAGAGGAGAGTTTCGGCCCGGTGATCGGCATCCAGAAGGTGGCCACTGACGCCGAAGCCGTGGCCCTGATGAACGACACCCGCTACGGCCTGACCGCTGGCGTCTTCACGCCCAATGAGACCCGCGCCCGCGCCCTCTTGGCGCAGGTCAAAGCCGGTACCGTCTACTGGAACTGCTGCGA
The DNA here is from genome assembly GCA_903948045.1 of uncultured beta proteobacterium. Lineage (GTDB taxonomy): Bacteria > Pseudomonadota > Gammaproteobacteria > Burkholderiales > Burkholderiaceae_C > Rhodoferax. The sequence goes on from CAJAXU010000619.1 coordinate 1,128, forward strand.
CCGCGTCAGCCCGCGCCTGCCCTGGAGCGGCTATGGCGACTCGGGCGTTGGCCTGACCCTGTCCACCTACGGCATCCAGACCTTCACCCGACCCAAGGCCTGGCACCTTCGCCAAGCATGAGCCAAGGCCAGCGCAGCACACGCAGTGGCAAGCGTGGGGGCAACATCACTTTTTTTGATCTGGACCACACGCTGCTCAGTGGCGACAGCGATGTGCTGTGGTGCGACTTCCTGATCGCGCAGGGCCTGCTGGATGCGGCGGGCTTTGGCGCCCAGAACGCCGACATGGACGCGCGCTACCGGGCCGGCACCGTTGGCCTGGACGAGTTTGCCAACTTTTATGTCGGCACCCTGGCCGGGCGTTCGCCGCAAGACTGGGAGCCGCTGCGCCAGCGTTTTCTGCATGACGTGATCGTGCCGCGCATCCCGCCGTCGGCCCTGGCACTGGTGCAGCAGCACCAGGCGGCGGGCGATCTGGTGGTCATGACCACGGCGACCAACCGTTTCATCACCGAATTGACGGCAGCGCACATCGGCATCGGGCACCTGATCGCCACCGAACCGGTGCTGGCCAATGGCGTGTTCAGCGGCCGCACCACTGGCACGCTCAATATGCGCGAGGGCAAGGTGGCGCGCTTGCACGCCTGGTTGCAAGACCGGGCCCAGTCGCTGGACCAGTTCCACAGCAGCGCCTACAGTGATTCCATCAACGACCTGCCGCTGCTGTCGGCGGTGCAACGGCCCGTGGCGGTGGACCCGGATGCCCGGTTGCGCGCCCAGGCCGTGCAACGCGGCTGGCAGATTCTTGAGCTGAAGCGCTAGTCAGCAGCCGCGCCATGCTAACGTATGCACGGGCCGGGTTAAAGCCGGAGGGCGCACCTAGTTTCCGAGTAAGCTACAGAAAGGGAAAATAGCGTCGATATTCTGCTGGCGTACCCATGAGCCTCGTTAAGTCCAAACAACGCGTTTCGAGCGGCAGCATTACGCATCGTTGGCGGCGATGTGCACTACGGCATTGAACTGCTCACCGGTTCGCCCGCCTTCAGCGCAGAGGGTTCGCTTTTTGCCGATCTGGGCAAGCACGACATCTTTACCCCATCAAAACCCACCCGGCCATGACGGTGCGCGAGCTGGCTGCTTTGCAGAAGAGGAATGACGATGTCCAAGATTGAGGGAAAAGGCACGAGCGAGTCACCCCAGTTCCTGATCTATCAAAGCGAAGACGGCACCACGCGGGTGGACGTGCGGCTGGAAGAACAATCCTTGTGGCTCAGCCAGAAGCAGTTGACCGAGCTGTTTGGCAAGGCCAAGGGCACCATCAGTGAGCACATCAAGCATATATTTGTAGATGCAGAACTGGAGCCGGGTGCAGTTGTTCGGTTATTCCGAACAACTGCCGCCGATGGCAAACAGTACACGGTGGAGCACTACAACCTTGACATGGTGCTAGCTCTGGGCTTTCGGGTGCG
>CAJAXU010000620.1 GCA_903948045.1 uncultured beta proteobacterium
AACCGAATTACTTCAGCTTCATTTCCTTGTAGTCCACATGCTTGCGAGCTTTGGGATCAAATTTCTTGATCAGCATCTTCTCGGGCATGGTTTTCTTGTTTTTGCTGGTGGTGTAGAAGTGACCGGTGCCGGCCGTGGATTCCAGCTTGATTTTTTCGCGTCCGCCTTTGGTTGCCATGGTGCTGCTCCTTAAGCTTGGCCACGTGCGCGCAGGTCTGCGAGCACAGAATCGATACCGTTCTTGTCGATGAGACGCAGGCCGGCGTTGGAAATGCGCAGACGCACCCAGCGGTTTTCGGTCTCGACCCAGAAGCGGCGGTATTGCAGGTTCGGAAGGAACCGGCGCGTGGTGTGGTTGTTGGCGTGGGACACATTGTTCCCCACCATCGGGCCCTTGCCCGTGACTTCACATACGCGTGCCATGTGGACACTCCATGATTTTCAAAACGGCAGTCACTGACGTGAGCGCCTCACCTCGCCAAGATCCTGGGTGGCGGTAACCCGGTTGCTTAAGCCCAGCCCCTGTTGGGGCCAAGTTCAGCAAAGCCTGCGATTATAGCGGGGCTTCAGTCCTGCTCCAGAAACCGTTGCGCGTCCAGCGCCGCCATGCAGCCGGTGCCGGCGCTGGTGATGGCTTGGCGATACACATGGTCCTGCACGTCACCGGCGGCAAAGACGCCCGGCACGCTGGTCATGGTGGCAAAGCCCTTGAGCCCACCCTGTGTCACGATGTAGCCGCCCGCCATCTCGAGCTGGCCTTGAAAAATGTCGGTGTTGGGGGAGTGGCCGATGGCAATGAAACAGCCTTTGAGGGTGATGTCTTCGGTGGCCCCGCTGCGCGTGTCCTTCAGGCGGATGCCGGTTACGCCGCTGGCGTCGCCCAGCACCTCTTCCAGCGTCTGGAAGGTTTTGAGCTCAATCTTGCCAGCGGCCACTTTCTCCATCAGCTTGTCGATCAGGATCGCTTCGGCCTTGAACTTGTCGCGCCGGTGCACCAGGTACACCTTGCTGGCAATGTTGGACAGGTACAGGGCTTCTTCCACCGCCGTGTTGCCGCCGCCGACCACGCAGCAGAGTTCGTTGCGGTAAAAAAAGCCGTCGCAGGTGGCGCAACCCGAGACGCCGCGACCCATGAAAGCGGTCTCGGACGGCAGGCCCAGGTACTTGGCCGAGGCGCCGGTGGCCAGGATCAGCGCGTCGCAGGTGTAGGTGCCGCTGTCGCCCTTGAGGGTGAAGGGCCGTTGGCTGAAATCAACCGCATTGATGTGGTCAAACACGATTTCGGTCTTGAAACGCTCCGCGTGCTCCAAAAAGCGTTGCATCAGCTCGGGCCCCTGCACGCCGTTGACGTCGGCCGGCCAGTTGTCCACGTCGGTCGTCGTCATCAGTTGACCGCCCTGGGCGATGCCGGTGATCAGCAGCGGGCTGAGGTTGGCGCGCGCCGCATAGATGGCTGCGGTGTAGCCGGCCGGCCCAGAGCCCAAAATCAGGACCTTGGTGTGACGTATCGTGGACATGGTAAAACCTTTGAAAAAATAAGAATCTGGCGTGTACAGTTGGGGCCGGGAAGGGGCGGGCACAAGAGCGCCCCGGGGCTGGGCTCAGGCGCATGGCCGTTTGCCCGACTCGCCATTGTAAGAACCATGCCGTTCGGCCTTGATGCCGGCCTATTTACCCCTGATGACCTATTCACTCAACACCCTCAACGACAAACGCAGTGCGACCGTGCCAGTGCGATCGGGTTTGGCCCGTTTCACCGATGAGTTTGGCCTGGTGCTGGGTCTGTTGGTCCTGATCTTCTGGCTGTTGGCGTTGTTGAGCTATTCGGCGCAGGACCTGGCCTGGTCGACCTCGGGTTCTGGCGGGCCACTGCGCAACCGTGGCGGACAACTGGGGGCTTGGGTTGCCGATGCGAGTTATTTTCTTTTCGGTTTTTCTGCCTGGTGGTGCGTGGCGGCGGGGCTGCGGCATTGGTTGGGCAGTCTGTCACGCTGGCTGCATGGGCGCGAGCCCGGTGCCAAATTGGTGGGGTCTGATGCGCCGGCGGATGCGTCATGGGGCCTGCATCGCAGCGCCGTCTGGCTGGGTCTGGCCTTGCTGCTGGTCGGTAGTGTCAGCCTGGAGTGGGCGCGCCTGCACCGGCTGGAGGCTTACCTGCCGGGGCACGGCGGCGGTGTTCTGGGTTACTGGCTCGGTCCTCTGAGCGTGCAGTGGCTGGGATTTGCGGGTGCGGCCCTGGTCGGCATCGTGCTGGCCTTGGTGGGGGCCTCACTCGCGTTCGGGTTTTCCTGGGGCCGCTTGGCCGAGCGGCTGGGGGCCTGGCTGTACACCCAGCTCGAATCTCGGCGTGAGAAACGCGAAGTGGCGCAGGACATCGCCCTCGGCCAACAGGCGGCGCGCGAGCGTGAAGACGTGGTGATAGAGCAGCGCGATGAGAGCGTCGCGGCGCCGGTGGTAGCCGCAGTGGTGATTGAGCCGGTGTTGGCCGAGATGCCCAAGAGCGAGCGTGTCGCCAAGGAGCGGCAAAAGCCGCTGTTCACAGAGTTGCCCGACAGTCGCTTGCCGCAGGTCGACCTGCTCGATGGTGCGTTGGCGCGGCAGGACACCGTGGCGCCTGAGACGCTGGAGATGACCAGTCGCATGATTGAGAAGAAGCTCAAAGACTTCGGTGTTGAGGTGCGCGTGGTGCTGGCTCAGCCGGGTCCGGTGATCACGCGCTATGAAATCGAGCCCGCCACCGGCGTCAAAGGCTCGCAGATTGTGGGTCTGGCCAAAGACCTGGCACGCTCGCTCAGCCTGGTGTCGATCCGGGTGGTGGAGACGATTCCAGGTAAAAATTACATGGCGTTGGAGTTGCCCAACGCCAAGCGGCAGTCGATTCGTCTGTCCGAGATTCTGGGCTCCAACGTTTACAACGAGGCCAAGTCGATGCTGACGATGGGCCTGGGCAAGGACATCATCGGCAAT
>CAJAXU010000621.1 GCA_903948045.1 uncultured beta proteobacterium
ACCCGGCGCGCGGCGGCAGCCTGTATTGACTGGCTGGAGCTGCACTGCGCCCACGGCTACCTGCTGTCGTCCTTCCTGACGCCGCTGGCCAACCTGCGCACCGATGACTACGGCGGCAGCCTGGCCAACCGCTGCCGCTATCCGCTCGAGGTGTTTGCCGCCATGCGCGCGGTCTGGCCGGCCGCCAAGCCGATGAGCGTGCGCATTTCGGCGCACGACTGGGCGCCAGGTGGCAACACTGCCGACGACGCGGTGGCCATGGCGCGTCTGTTTCAGGCCGCCGGCTGCGACGTGATCGACGTGTCCTCCGGCCAGACCAGCCGCGCCGCGCGGCCGGTGTATGGCCGCATGTACCAGACGCCGTTTTCTGACCGCATCCGCAACGAGGTCGGCATCCAGACCATCGCGGTCGGCGCCATCACCGACGCCGACCAGGCCAACAGCATCATCGCCGCCGGCCGGGCCGACCTGTGCGCCATTGCCCGCCCGCATTTGGCTGACCCGGCCTGGACCCTGCACGAAGCCGCCAAGCTGCAAAGCCGCGCCATCGACTGGCCGCGCCCCTACCTGAGCGGGCGCGACCAGCTCTACCGCGAGCTCGCCAAACAGAATGGATAAAGAGGCCCGCCTGCAGGGCACCACGCCGGCCGAGCACCCCGAGGCGCTGCGCCTGTGGCTGCGTATGCTGACCTGCACCCAGCTGATCGAGACCCGGGTGCGTGCGGGTCTGCGCGAACAGTTTGACACTACTTTGCCGCGCTTTGACCTGATGGCGCAGCTGGAACGTGCCCCCGAGGGCCTGAAGATGAACGAGCTGTCGCGCCGCATGATGGTCACTGGCGGCAACGTCACCGCCATCACCGACCAGCTGGTGAGCGAAGGGCTGGTGCAGCGCTGCGATGTGGCCGGCGACCGCCGCGCCTACCGGGTGCAGCTCACGCCCGCCGGGCGCGCGCAGTTTGCCGCCATGGCGCAGCAGCACGAGGCCTGGATCGTCGACGCCTTCGCCGCCCTGGGCGAGAAAGAGGTGGCCACCCTGCACCGGCTGCTGGGCCGGGTCAAGGCGCACAGCCAAACCGCCGTACCCGACCTGCCCAGCCCGCCCGGTCCAACCACACACTTATCTCTGGAGACTTCATGACCCATTACATTGGCCCCGCCAACCCCATGCACGGCCAGTTCAAGGCCACCGCCGACTACCAGGCCAGCCACTTTGCCTGGCACTACGGGAATGGCGTGGGCACCATCACGCTGAACCGGCCCGAGCGCAAGAACCCGCTCACCTTTGACTCGTACCACGAGCTGCGCACGCTGTTCCATGGCCTGCGCGCCAGCACCGACGTCAAGGCGGTGGTGGTCACCGGCGCCGGCGGCAACTTCTGTTCGGGCGGCGATGTGCACGAGATCATCGGCCCGCTCACCCGCATGACCATGCCCGAGCTGCTGGCCTTTACCCGCATGACCGGCGACCTGATCAAGGCCATGCGCGATTGCCCGCAGCCGGTCATCGGCGCCATCGACGGCATCTGCGCCGGTGCCGGCGCCATGATGGCGCTGGCCTGCGACATGCGGCTGGGCACGCCCGGCGCCAAAACCGCGTTTCTGTTCACCCGGGTCGGCCTGGCCGGCGCCGACATGGGCGCCTGCGCCCTGTTGCCCCGGCTGATCGGGCAGGGCCGGGCCTCCGAGCTGCTGTTCACCGGGCGCGCCATGAGTGCGGCCGAGGGCCTGGCCTGGGGCTTCTTCAATGCGCTGCACGAGCCGGCCGAGGTGTTGTCCCGGGCGCAGGCGCTGGCAGCTGAGCTGGCCGCCGGCCCCACCTTTGCGCACGGCATGACCAAGACCATGCTGCAGCAGGAATGGTCCATGAGCATCGAGCAGGCGGTGGAAGCCGAGGCCCAGGCCCAGGCGATCTGCATGCAGACACAAGACTTTCGGCGCGCCTATGAAGCCTTTGCCGCCAAGCAAAAGCCCGTGTTCGGGGGCGACTGAGATGGCGCCCACCGACCACCTGGCCCTGCCGTTTTTTGACGCGGCGCACCGCAGCCTGGGCAGCACCTTGGCGGCCTGGGTGCCGCAGCAGCAGATCGACGAGCAGGACGACCGCGCCGCCTGCCGCGCCTGGGTGCGGGCCCTGGGCGACGCGGGCTGGCTGCGTTACTGCGTGCCGGCAGCGTTTGGCGGGGCCCTGCCGGCACTGGACTCGCGCGCGCTGGTGGTGTTGCGCGAAACGCTGGCCTACCACTCGCCGCTGGCCGACTTTGCCTTTGCCATGCAGGGCCTGGGCAGTGGCGCCATCACCCTGGCCGGCAGCCCAGCGCAGCAGGCCGCCTACCTGCCGGCGGTGGCCCGGGGTGACAAGATCGCTGCCTTTGCCCTGAGCGAGCCGGATGCCGGCTCTGACGCGGGTGCTATGAAAACAATAGCTACTCAGGTCCATTCCACGGGGGCTAAAGGCCAAAATAATGCCCAAACCACGGGCTTTGTGCTGGATGGCAGCAAGACCTGGATCAGCAATGGCGGCATTGCCGACTACTACTGCGTGTTTGCCAAAACCGCGCCGGAGGCCGGCACGCGCGGCATCAGCGCCTTCCTGGTCGATGCCACTACACCGGGGCTGGATGCCTCAGAACACATCGCCGTGATGGCGCCGCACCCGCTGGCCACCCTGCGTTTGGCGCAGTGCCAGCTGCCGGCTGATGCCCTGCTGGGCGAGCTGCATGGCGGATTCAAACTGGCCATGCGCACGCTCGACATCTTTCGTGCCTCGGTGGCCGCCGCCGCCCTGGGTATGGCGCGCAGGGCGCTGGCTGAGGCTGTGGCCTACGCCCGTGCCCGGCCGATGTTCGGCCAGAGGCTGGCAGATTTTCAGCTGACGCAGGCCAAGCTGGGCGAGATGGCGGCGCTGGTGGACGCCGCCGCCGTGCTGACCTACCGCGCCGCCTGGCTGCGCGACTGCGTCGGCACCGACTCACCCGCGCAGGCGCAGGCCTACACCGCCGCCGCCGCC
>CAJAXU010000622.1 GCA_903948045.1 uncultured beta proteobacterium
AGCAATTGGGCCAGCGCCTCGCGCAGCAGGGTCGCGTCAGCGCTTATCGGCGGAATGTCTGGCGCCACCGCCCAATCCACTGACCGCGCGTGGGGCCCGTCTGCATTGTCCGGCCCAGGCGCACGCCGCAGTTCGACATAGACCGCTTGCGCCAGCGCTGCGACATCGAAGGACACCGGCTGCAAGGGGGCCTGCCCGACGCGGGCCAGGCGCATCAACCCGTCAATCTGCAGTCCCATCAAGCGCGCCGCCTCACTGATGCGCTCCAGGTGGGGCAGCGCCAGCGCCAGCTGAGGTTCGGGCAGGTCTTCCCGCAGGATCTGGGTGTAGGCACCCAGGTGGCGCAATGGCGCCCTCAGGTCATGCGACACGGCGCGGGTGAAGTCATCCAGCTCGGCACGGGCCAGGCGCAACTCGCGCTCCAGCCGTTCAATACGCTGATTGGGCGACTCTGCGGCCTCGCTCATTTGCTGGGGCGCGTCCAGTTAGGAATGCTGACCTGCTTGCCACGCGCCACCGTCAGCGCGCCGGGCAGCGTGTCCTTGGTGATGGTGGAGCCACCGCCCACCGTACCGCCGGCGCCGATGGTGACCGGCGCAATCAACACGCAGTTGCTGCCAATGTGCACATCCGCCTCGATGGTGGTGCGGTGTTTGAAGGCGCCGTCGTAATTGGCGGTGATGCTGCCGGCGCCGTAGTTGACGCGCTCACCCACCACCGCATCACCCAGGTAGGCCAAGTGGTTGGCCTTGGCCCCTTTGGCCAGGGTGGAGTTCTTGACCTCCACAAAATTGCCAATGTGCACCTGCTCGCCCAAGCGGGCACCGGGGCGTAGCCGGGCAAAGGGGCCAACCAGCGCACCCGGGCCAACCTCGACCGCATCCTTGCTGCCGGCGGCGCCGCCCTCAATGTGCGTGAACGGGTGAATCACCGCGCCGGCGGCAATGCTGGCGTTGACGATCACGCAGTTGGCGCCGATGCTCACGCCCTCGCCCAACGTGACCTCGCCTTCGAACACGCAATTCACATCGATAGCCACGTCTTGGCCGCAGCGCAGGGTGCCACGCACGTCCAGCCGCGTCGGGTCGGCCAGGCGCACACCGTCGGTCATCAGCTGCAGCGCCACCTGCTTTTGCCAGGCCCGCTCCAGCTCAGCCAGTTGCACCGGGCTGTTGACGCCAGCCACCTCCAGCGCGTCGTCAATGCGGTGCGCCACCACCGGCACGCCGTCGGCCACCGCAAACTTGACAATGTCGGTCAGGTAATACTCGCCCTGGGCGTTGTGGGTGTCGAGTCGGGCCAGCCAGCCCTTGAGCAGGCGCGCCGGCACCGCCATGATGCCGCTGTAAACCTCAGTGATCTGGCGTTGCGCGGGGCTGGCGTCTTTGTGCTCAACGATGGCCTGCACGGCATCACCGACGCGCACGATGCGGCCGTAGCCAGCTGGCTCGGCGAAGTCGATGGTGAGCAGGGCCAGCCGGGTGCCGCCACTGGCGGCCAGCAGCTGGCGCAGGGTGTCGGCACGGGTCAGCGGCACGTCGCCAGATAGCACCACCACGGTGCCCTCATCGGGCAGGCAGGGCACCGCCTGCAGCACGGCGTGACCGGTGCCCAGCTGTGGCTCTTGGCGCACAAATTGAGTGGTAAATCGGGCGCCAGGCCGCGTGGATTGGGCCAAGTGCGCTTCAACTTCCATAGCACCATGCCCAGTCACCAACACCACCTGCTGCGCCTGCAACTCGGCTGCGGTGTCCACCACGTGCTGCACCAGCGAGCGCCCCGCCAAGCGGTGCAAGACCTTGGGCAGGCGGCTCTTCATGCGTGTGCCTTTTCCGGCGGCCATAATCACCACGTTGACAGGGCCGTGCCCTGCGCCGTTGCCCGAGATCACTGTCTCCATGAATTCCACCCTTTCCGGCGTCCGTATTTTCCGCATTATCGGTCTGCTGCTGGCGCTGCTGCTGTCGGGCTGCAGCGCGATTCGGCTTGGCTACAACCAGGCGCCGGAGCTGGGCTACTGGTGGTTGGACAGCTACTTCGATTTCACAGAGGCGCAAACCAGCCGGGTCCGGGCCGACCTGGCCAGCTTGCAGGCCTGGCACCGCAGCAACGAACTGCCGATTTACCTGGGCTTGCTGGACAAGGTGCAACGCCTGACCCCGAACAACGTGGCACCCGAACAACTGTGCGATCTGTACGCCGAGCTCCTGCCCCGGCTCACTGTGACGGCAGACCAGGCTGAGCCGACCCTGAGCGCGGTGACCCTGCTGCTCAAGCCCGAGCAACTGGCGCACCTGGCGCGACAGCTCGACAAGCGCAGCGAGACCTGGCGCGAGGAATGGCTGGATGGCACACCGGGTGAGCGCCGCGCGCGTCAGGTCAAGCGGCTGGTAGACCGCGCCGAAGGCCTTTACGGCCGGCTCGATGCCGCTCAGCGTGCCGCCTTGCGCGAGGCCGTGGCAGCATCCCAATACGACGCGGAGCTGAGTTACCGCGAGTCGCAACGGCGCCATACCGACACCCTGCAAACCCTGCGGCTGATCCAGAGTGGCGGGCTTGGCGCAGAACGCAACCGCTTGGAGGCGCGTGGCCTGCTCGATCGCGCGGTGAACTCGCCCGACCCGATTTACCGCAACCAGCAAAACAAGCTCCGGCAGGAAAACTGCCGCACCTTCGCCGCACTGCACAACAGCACCACGCCCAGCCAACGCAGCAAGGCGCTGGAGACCCTGAAAGGCTACGAGACCGACCTGCGCGCCCTGATGGCCCAGCGCCGCTGAGCGCCCATGTTCAGCGCGCTGTTTCGCCGCTTCGAAGCCGGCATCCAGGCCACAGCCACCCCACCGCCCGAGGCGCCGCCCCCGGGGCTGCTGGCCTTTTACTGGCACTTTGTGCGCCAGGCGCGCGGCCTGTTTGCCGCCATGCTGCTGAGCTGCCTGCTGGTGGCGCTGAGCGACACCGTATTGCCGGTGCTGCTGGGCCGGCTGGTGACCTTGATGGGCGCCGGCGACCGGGCTGCCGCGCTGACGCAAGCCGGGCCGACGCTGCTGGCCATGCTGGTCTTCATGCTGGTGGTGCGCCCGCTGATCTTGCTGCTGGACAGCCTGCTGCGCTTCAATGCAGTCATGCCGGGTTTCACCAGCCTGGTGCGCTGGCAGAACCACTGGCACGTGGTGCGGCAAAGCTGGCCGTTTTTTCAGGATGACTTTGCCGGGCGCATCGCCAACCGGGTGATGCA
>CAJAXU010000623.1 GCA_903948045.1 uncultured beta proteobacterium
CTGGTGCAAATGCCCGAGATGCTGGCGCAGCAGGGGTGTCGCGGGCCGCAGCCCGATGCGGTGATCGCCTGCGTCGGCGGCGGCAGCAATGCGATGGGCATTTTCCACCCCTATATCGCGCATGACGGCACCCGCCTGATCGGCGTGGAGGCGGCGGGCGAAGGCATGGATTCGGGCCGCCATTCGGCCTCACTGCAGCGTGGCAGCCCAGGCGTGTTGCACGGCAACCGCACCTACGTGCTGCAGGACGACAACGGCCAGGTCACCGAAACCCACAGCATCAGTGCCGGCCTGGACTATCCCGGCGTCGGCCCGGAACACGCCTTCCTCAAGGACATCGGCCGTGCCGAGTACGTTGGTATCACCGACACGGAGGCGCTGGCGGCCTTTCATTACCTGTGCCGCACCGAAGGCATCATCCCTGCGCTCGAATCCAGCCACGCTGTGGCCTACGCCATGCAACTGGCCAAGACCATGCGCCCGGACCAGTCCATCCTGGTCAACCTGTCAGGCCGGGGCGACAAGGACATCGGCACGGTGGCCGACCTCAGCAACGGCGACTTTTACTGCCGCCCCAGCTGCCAAGGCCAGTCGGTCAAGGGCGGCGGGGCCCAATTGGTGTCACTAGCGGCCTTGGGAGCCAAAGCATGAGCCGCATTGCCAGCACGCTGGCGGCGCTCAAGCAGCAGGGCAAGAAGGCGCTGATCCCTTATGTCACCGCCGGCTACCCGTTTGCCGACGTCACGCCCGAGCTGATGCACGCCATGGTGGCGGGCGGCGCCGACATCATTGAACTTGGCGTCCCGTTCTCTGACCCGAGCGCCGACGGCCCGGTGATCCAAAAGTCGGGCGACCGCGCGCTGGCGCTGGGTATAGGCATGGTGCAGGTGCTGGCCATGGTGCGGGCCTTCCGCACCCGTAACAGCAGCACCCCTGTGGTGCTGATGGGCTACGCCAACCCGGTGGAGCGCTACAACCAGAAGCATGCGCGCGCCGATGGCGCCAACGCCTTCGTGCACGACGCCGCCGCCGCCGGCGTGGATGGCGTGCTGGTGGTGGACTACCCGCCGGAAGAATGCGAAGGCTTCGCCGCTGAGCTGGCCCGCCACGAAATGGACCTGATCTTTCTGCTGGCGCCCACCAGCACCGATGAACGCATGGCGCAGGTGGCGCGGGTGGCCACCGGCTACGTTTATTACGTGTCACTGAAGGGTGTGACCGGCGCCGGCACATTGGACACCGCCGCGGTAGAGGCCATGCTGCCGCGCATCCGGCAGTTTGTCAGCGTGCCGGTGGGGGTGGGTTTTGGCATCCGCGATGCCGCCACGGCGCGGGCCATCAGCCGGGTTGCCGACGCGGTGGTGATTGGCAGTCGCATCATCCAATTGCTGGACAACCAGCCGCGCGAGCAGGTCGGCCTGGTGGCTCAGGATTTTCTTCGTGAAATCCGGACGGCTTTAGATTCATAATTGGTCCCCGACTGCGGAGTACACCCATGAGCTGGCTTGAAAAACTGCTGCCCCCGAAGATTCAGCACACCGACCCGGCCGACCGGCGCAGCGTGCCCGAAGGCCTTTGGGTCAAATGCCCCAACTGTGAAACCGTGCTGTACAAGACCGACCTGGAGCAAAACCAGAACGTCTGCCCGACCTGCAGCCACCACCACCGTATCGGCGCGCGCGCCCGGCTGAACCTGTTTCTGGACAATGAAGGCCGCTATGAGATCGGGCAGGAGGTGCTGCCGGTGGATGCGCTCAAATTCAAGGACAGCCGCAAGTACCCGGAGCGGCTCAAGGAAGCGCTGGAGAACACTGGCGAGACCGACGCACTGGTGGTGATGGGCGGCGCAGTGCTGGGCATTGGTGTGGTGGCGGCCTGCTTTGAGTTTGAATTCATGGGCGGCAGCATGGGCTCGGTGGTAGGCGAGCGCTTTGTGCGCGGTGTGCACACCGCCATCGAACAGAAAGTGCCCTTTATCTGCTTCACTTCCACCGGCGGTGCACGGATGCAAGAAGGTCTACTCAGCCTGATGCAGATGGCCAAAACCAATGCCTCACTGACCCGACTGGCGAAAAAGGGGCTGCCCTACATCAGTGTGCTGACCGACCCGACCATGGGCGGGGTCAGCGCTGGTTTTGCGTTTTTGGGTGATGTGGTGGTGGCCGAGCCCAAGGCCCTGATTGGCTTTGCCGGCCCCCGCGTGATCGAGTCAACGGTACGGGTGACCCTGCCAGAGGGCTTTCAGCGGTCCGAGTTCCTGCAAACCAAGGGTGCCATCGACTTCATCTGCGACCGGCGAGAACTACGCAAAACCCTGGCCAGCACGCTGGCCATGCTGCAGCGCCAGCCGGCGGACGCGGTAGGCTGATCAGGCGGCCAGCAACATCAGGCCCTGCAGGTGGCCCAGCACGATGGCAGCCACCTGCAGCAAGACCAGCAGCACCAGGGGCGACAGATCCACCCCGCCGATCAGGGGCACTAGGCGGCGAATCGGCGTCAGCGGCGGCGCGCACAAGCGCTCCACCAAGTCGGCCATCAAAGAAGCGGTCTGCACCCACGACAGCACGGCGTGGACGATCAGAAGCCCGGTCAGGCCCGAAATCGCCAGGCGCACCATGCCAAAACCGGCGAGGATCGGCACCGCAAACAGGCCGTCGTTCGCACCGGCGAGCAGCCACAGCAGCATAAACTGCGCCAATTGCAACAAATAGGCCGACAACAGGCTGGCGGTATCCCACCGGCCCATCGCTGGAAGCACCCGACGTAAGGGCAGCACCAGCCAGTCGGTCAGGGCAAACACAAAACGACCCAGCGGATTGCCAGAGCGTGCCGACATAGGAATTCGCTGGTGCTGCATGTACAAACGCAACAGGCAGGCCCCACTCAACACACCGGTGACCACCTCGAGCAGCAGGGAAATGATTTGGTAGAACATGGGTTGGCAGCTTAAGTCTGCCTGCATCATAGCGACCCCTGCTCGGCCGCTGCCGGCACAGCCGCCCAAGCCACTTAAAATCGGCGGCTTAGGCCGATTCCAGCCTAAGCGGGCGGCTTGCCGCCCCAGCCCGTCCTAGTTCACCGTTCATGAATGCTGCCCCCATGTCTGACCCGACCCCGAGCCTTGCCCCCCACGACGACAACCAGCTGATGCTGGAGCGACGCGACAAACTCAAAGCCATCCGGGCGCAACAGGCGCAGGGTCAGGGCGTGGCCTTCCCCAATGACTTCAAGCCGACCGACCGTGCCGACGCGCTGTTTGCGGCGCACGCCGGCCAGACGCCCGAGGGCCTGCTGGAACAGGGCAGCGTGGCCAAGGTGGCCGGCCGCATGATGCTCAAACGGGTGATGGGCAAGGCCAGCTTCTGCACGCTGCAAGACAGCACTGGCCGCATCCAGATCTACGTCAAGGGCGAAGACGTGGGCGAGGCGATTTACGCCAGCTTCAAGCACTGGGACCTGGGTGACATCGTCGCCGCCGAGGGCACTGTGTTCAAGACCAAAACCGGCGAGCTGTCGATCCACGCGACCCAGGTGCGCCTGCTGACCAAGAGCCTGCGGCCCATGCCCGACAAGTTCCACGGCATTGCCGACCAAGAGGTCAAGTACCGCCAGCGCTATGTCGACCTGATGATGGACGAGGCGGCACGCCAGCGTTTCACCGCGCGCAGCAAGGCGGTTAGTGGCATCCGCGAGTTCATGGTGGCGCATGGCTTCCTGGAAGTGGAAACGCCGATGCTGCACCCGATTCCGGGCGGCGCCAACGCCCGGCCGTTTACCACCCACCACAACGCGCTGGACCAGCAAATGTTTTTGCGCATCGCGCCCGAGCTCTACCTGAAGCGCCTGATCGTGGGCGGCTTTGAGCGGGTGTTCGAGATCAACCGCAACTTCCGCAATGAAGGCATCTCGGTGCGGCACAACCCCGAGTTCACCATGATGGAGTTCTACGCGGCCTACTGGGACTACCAAGACCTGATGACTTTCACCGAAAGCCTGGTGCGCGACGCCGCGCGCAAGGCGGTAGACACGCTGCAGCTCAGTTACGACGGCAAACCGGTGGACCTGTCCCTGCCGTTTGAGCGGCTCACCATCCGCGAGGCCATTATCAAGTACACCGAAGCGGCGCTGGCGCTCGATGACGGCAGTGGCCTGCGGGTCGACAACCCGGCCTGGCTGATCAACGCTTTACGCAAGCTCGGCCTGTCGGAGGCCAAGCACAAGCTCTCAGCCCGCTCGCTGGCAAGCCTGCAAGTGCTGTACTTTGAAGAAACCGTCGAGGACAAGCTGTGGCAGCCCACCTTTATTTGCGAGCATCCAGTGGAAATATCGCCGCTGGCGCGCGAGAGCGACCACAAGCCTGGGGTCACCGAGCGCTTTGAGCTTTACATCACCGGGCGCGAGTTCGGCAATGGTTTTTCCGAGCTGAATGATGCCGAAGAACAAGCGGCCCGCTTCCATGCCCAGGTCGAGGCCAAGGACAGCGGCGATGACGAGGCGATGTACTTTGATCACGACTTTGTGCGCGCGCTGGAGTACGGCATGCCGCCCACCGGCGGCTGCGGCATCGGCATCGACCGGCTGATGATGCTGCTGACCGACAGCCCCAGCATCCGCGACGTGATTTTGTTCCCCGCGCTGCGCCGCGAGGGCGGGCACTGAGCGGCGCTTGAACTACCTCGGCGGCTACACGGCCGAGCTGCAGGCGCGGGTGCAGGGCCTGCTTGAGCAAGGCGAACTGGGCGTCTGGCTGCTGGCTAGGTACCCCGACGCCCACGGCCTGCGCACCGATCGCGCGCTGTACGGCTACATCCAGCAACTCAAGACCGAATTTTTGCGCGGCGCCGAGCCACTGAGCCGCGCCTGTTTTGACAGCAAGTTGCACACCGTAGCCCATGCCCTGGGCACCCACACCACGGTGTCGCGCGTGCAGGGCTCGCGGCTCAAAGCCAAACGCGAAATCCGGGTGGCGGCGCTGTTCAAAGACACGCCCCTGCCCTTTTTGACCATGATCGCCGTGCACGAGCTGGCCCACTTCAAGGAACGCGAACACAACCGCGCGTTTTATCAGCTGTGCGCCCACATGGCCCCCGACTACCACCAGCTTGAATTTGATCTGCGGGTGTATCTGACGCACCTCGAGGCCGGTGGTGCCAAGCTGTGGGCGGCGCCGGGCGCGGATGGGCGTTCAGCGGACTGAAGTTTGGAGCGCTCCGGCTTGAGTTGCTGGTCTTGGACAAGGCCGCTGGTGAAGGTTGTTGGCGAGCTGCTGGAGCCGCCTGGGTGCCGCCGCTCGTGTCCCCCGCCCTGCGGCTCCTCCTTAACCTCGCCGCGACACCCAGGCGGCCCCAGCAGCCGGCGTGAGGGTTGGTGCACCAAGCGTGGGAGCAACCGAATACTCCTCTACGAATGAACCTGTGCGCCGCGCACCAACCATCGCGCCAGATCAGGGTGGTGGGGCGTTCGGCGTAGCGGCATCAAGGGGGAGCCCGAAGGGCGGAGGACAGCCGCGGAGCCGAATGCCCCGCCGCCCTGATCCCATAAGCTGCTTCCCCACCCTGCCAACAACAATCAATAACTTGGAAGCAGCGAAGTCAGCCGCCCGACCGCTTGACCACATAGCCCTGTGCCACCAAGGCCGCCATCACCCGTTCCACATGGTCGCCCTGCACCTCGATCACACCGTCCTTGACCGTGCCACCCGAGCCACAGGCGGCCTTGAGCTGCTTGCCCAGGGCGACCAGTTCGATTGGCGCCAGCGGCAGGCCCTTGACCAGCGTGACGCCCTTGCCGGCGCGGCCCTTGGTCTCGCGTGAGACGCGCACCATGCCGTCGCCCGGCGGCGGCGGCGGCGCCGCACGACAGATGCATTGCGCCACCGGCTGGCGGCACTCGGGGCACATACGGCCGGTCTCGGTGGAATACACCAGGCCGCCAGTGGGGGAACGAGACTTCATGGGTCACCATTTTATTGGTAGCGCAAGGGCCAATACCGACGCGGGCGCTGTGCCAAAATCGTGCCTCATCCATAGCCGCTCAGGAATTGCACCCATGTCCCGTCCCAGCCTCTGGGCTCCCAAGGTGGCCAGCCTGATCCAGGGTGGCAACAGTGCCGCCGCGCTGGCGCAGATCAAGGTGGCACCCAGCGTCAAAGACCTGCAGGACCTGCGCAAGCTTCTCAGCCAGGCTCAACTGCTGGCCAAACACCCGGCGATTGACCAAGCCACCGCCGATCAGATCGTGGCGCTGTCGGCGCCGCGGCTGCACCGCTCGCCCTGAGCCGGCCCGCCTTGCGCAGCCAACCCGCTCAGGGCAACAGCCC
>CAJAXU010000624.1 GCA_903948045.1 uncultured beta proteobacterium
TCCCAATAATATTCCAAATAATAACGTAATCTTGAAAAGAGCCTAAATTTGCATTGAGTGACGCCGATCCCGTATCGCCAGGATTTCCAAAAATTATCTTTGACGGAAGGAAGTTGTTGCTGGCTGCGCCGACTTGTGAAAAAAATAAAACTTCAAATCCATTTGTCGGTTTTTCAACTATTTTGTAGTCATATGACACTGAGTAGCTTTTGTTGGCAAGGAGCTTTACTGTAGTGGTATTGGTCTTTAGAAATCTGTTATAGATACTATCACCGAAAAATTTTCCATGAATTGTTGGTTTTCCATTCAGTGAGTTTGATTGGTCATTGTCTATAAAGCCATAATTTGAAAGAGTAAAAGTATTTCCCAATTGAGCAATATTTCTCACCGAGCCATCAGTGAATGGATAATAATTTTGACATTTGACGCACAAAACTCTTTCTATGCCAACTCTGACGTTTGTGTAAATATTTCCCTGCACACTGACCGACGGTATATTCAGTGTGCTTGTATCCGAACGGTAGGTATCAAAGTCCTGATTTGGAATGCCGCCATCAATGCTAATAACTTTTGATATGGTTACCTTAACATTGTAATAATTTCTACCTTCAACTTGAACCAAAGGTATGGAGAGTACGCCAAACGTTTCGTCATACGTGTCATATGTTCCAATTGCTTTTGTTTCAAAGGTTAATGTCATTAATATAAAAATTATTATTAAATTTATTAATCTCATAATTTGCTTATTTCTTACCATTTAAATAATCAGCGAAAGGATCTAATTTTTCTGTTTTTCTGGGAATCTGCGGTGCTACAGTCGAAGCATTAGCAAAGGGATTTAATTGTTCAGACGCAGGGTTGTTGTTAATGAGTGGCGATATGGTTGATGTATCGGGAAACGGATTTGATAGTTCTGATGCAGAATTGCTGTTGCAAGCCCAGAGACTGATAATGATAAGTAAAATGGTCAATAGTTTAGTCATGGGCTGTCTTAATTGGCAAAACACACCTGCAATTTTGCGTCATATTTGAATCATGGTCAACACTCACTAAGTCACTGAAAAAACTCTACAGCCTTTCTGATGCTGAATCGTGCCGCTGTCCTACTACACCCTGCCCGGTCTGCCGTCTGCACGGTTTAGGCTCAGGGAGGGCAGCCCCTGGTTATCAGACTTATCGTCTGCACAGCGTTTCCACTTCGTCTTGGCCTTGCCTGCTCTTGTAGCCCTACGCTACTACGATGGCTCTGACTCCTGCTCCCCGTAACCTCGGGCTGCAGGTCTCCCCGCTTGTCTCGCTACACCTTCTTGGCATTCCGCCCCCAGCCACGTTGTGTGCTCCGGCATCGCTTTACACGCCATAACCAGCGTACCGGACGTATTTCGGACTTCGCCTTGGAAGAGCAGGCTCGTCGCCACACACCGCCGAATCGAGTTCGTCATCCTGCGGACTGCCAGTTCGCCTCCAGTTGCTCCCCACCCCGCCTCACAGCGACGCAGTTACCTTCAGCTACAGGGTCTTGGCTTACCCTAACACAGACTTTCACTGTGCTGATGTCGCGCCTTCACTGGCGCACTCCTCCGCCCTGCGGGCTCCCCCTTAACCTCGCTGCGACACGCAATCGGCCCCTGCAGCCGCGAAAAGAGTTGGCGCACCAGCGTACCAGTGCATCGCGCACCAAGCCCCGCCGCCCTGATCCCACAAATTGCTGACCTGCAGCGGGTTAAAAAATACATGGGTCCCCGCCTTCGCGAGGACGACGGCACGAAACATGGGTCCCCGCCTGCGCGAGGACGACAAGGCGAGCGGCACCTGGGGTTTACAGGCTGGTGCGCAATGTCCAGATTTCCGGGAACAGCACCACATCGAGCATCTTGCGCAGGTAGCTCACGCCGCCGGTGCCGCCGGTGCCCCGCTTGAAGCCGATCACCCGCTCCACGGTTGTCACGTGGCGAAAGCGCCAGAGGCGGAAGGCGTCTTCCAAGTCGGTCAGCTCTTCGCCCAACTGGTACAGGTCCCAGTGGTCGCGCGGGCTACGGTACACCACCAACCAGGCAGCTTCCACCTCGGGGCTGGCGGCGTAGGGCTGGGTCCAGTCGCGCTCGGTATGGCTGGCGGGCAGGGTCAGGCCGCGCCGTGCCAGCAGCCGTAGTGCCTCGTCGTACAGCGAAGGCGCCAGGTAGGCGGCCTGCACCTGCGCCAGCAAATCGGCCCGGTGCGCGTGCGGCTTGAGCATGGCGGCGTTCTTGTTGCCCAGCGCAAACTCGATGCAGCGGTACTGCGCGCTCTGGAAACCGCTTGAGCTGGCCAGGTAGGGCCGTATCGCGCTGTACTCGGGCGGCGTCATGGTGGCCAGCACGTCCCAGGCGTGCACCAACTGCTCCATGATCTTGCTGACGCGGGCCAGCATCTTGAAAGCGCTGCCCAGGTCGTCGGCCGCCACGCAGGCCATCGCACCCTGCAACTCATGCAGCATCAGCTTCATCCACAGCTCGCTGGTCTGGTGCTGGATGATGAACAGCATCTCGTTGTGGTCGGGCGAGCGGGGATGCTGCGCGCCCAGAATCTGGTCCAGGTGCAGGTAGTCGCCATAGCTCATGGCGCGGCTGAAGTCGAGCTGGGCTTTCTCCGCCGTCACGATCTGCTCGGGCGTGCTCGGCGCTGTGTCCATCGGCGTACCCGCTGCTGCGCTCATGTCAGGTCACGGCCTGTTGCCGGTTGAATTCGTGCCGCTGCCACTCGCCGCTGGCGAGCACCTGGCGCAGATGCTCCACCGCGTGCCACACGTCGGCAAAGCCGGTGTATAGCGGCGTCATGCCAAAGCGCAGGATGTCCGGGTGCCGGCCGCCATCGCCAGCCCGAAAGTCACCAATCACGCCGCGCGCAATCAAGGCCTGCATGATGGCAAAGGCGCCATCGGCTCGCGCCAGGCAGACCTGCGAGCCGCGCTGCGCGTGCGCCAGCGGCGTCACCAGCGTCAAGCCGTGCCCGGCGCAGCGCTGCGCCACCAGCTCGATGAACAGGTCTGACAAGGCCAGTGATTTCTTTCGCAGCGCCGCCATGCCGCCCAGGGGCTCGGCGGCGCTGAAGGTGTCCAGGCCGCAGGCCAGTGCGGCCAGGCTCAGGATGGGCTGGGTGCCGCACAGGTAACGGCTGATGCCAGGCGCTGGCTTGTAGTCGGGCGTGAAGGCAAACGGCGCCGCATGGCCCCACCAGCCGGCCAGCGGTTGCCAAAAACGCTCGGCGTGCTGCGGGTGCACCCACACAAAGGCCGGCGCGCCGGGGCCGCCATTGAGGTATTTGTAGCCGCAGCCCACGGCAAAGTCGGCTTCGGCCGCTGTCAGGTCCACTGGCAGGGCACCCGCGCTGTGCGCCAGGTCCCACACCGTCAGCACGCCGGCCCGGTGCGCCGCCGCTGTCAGGGCGGCCATGTCGTGCATGGCGCCGGTGCGGTAGTTCACATGGGTCAGCAGCAGCACCGCCACGTCCTGGGCTGACTCGGGCGCCAGTGCGGCCAGCAGTTCGTCGGCCTCCAGCAGCGTGAGTGTGCCGCCGTGCTCGCGGCACAGCCCTTCGGCAATGTACAGGTCAGTCGGGAAATTATTTCGCTCAGATATGACTCTAAGCCTTGTCGGCTGGTCGTTTCTAGCTATCAAAAGTGCAGCACTTAGCACTTTGTACAGGTTGATGGAGGTGCTGTCGGTGGCCACCACCTCGGCCGGGCCGGCGCCGATCATGCCGGCGATGCGGTCGCCCAGGCGCTGCGGCAGGTCGAACCAGCCGGCGGTGTTCCAGGAGCGGATCAGGCCTTGGCCCCATTCTTCGGTCACCACCTGCGCGACCCGGGCGGCGGTGGCGCGCGGCAGCACGCCGAGCGAGTTGCCGTCCAGGTAAATCAGGCCGGGCGGCAGCTCAAACTGCTCGCGCAGGCTGCGCAGCGGGTCGTTTTGGTCGAGCTGTTGGCAGTGTTCAAGGGTGGTCATGGGAGGTCTCGCAGAATAGCCCGCACCGGCGACGCGTCGGCGAGCATGAGTTTGAGGGGCAGGGCGATCAACTCGTAATCACCCTCGGGGATATCGTCTAACACCAGGTTCTCCAGCACGCGCAGGCCGCGCTGGCGGATCACCTGGTGGCTGGGCAGGGTTTTGCTGTCAGCCGGGTCGATGCTGGCGCTGTCAATGCCGACCAGCAGCACACCCAGGTCGGCCAGGCGCGTCAGCGTGTCCGGGCTGAAGCCACTCAAATTGGGGTCCCACTGGTCGACCGGCATGCGCTGGTAGGTGCGCACCAGCAGCCGCGGCGGCAAATTGCCCAGCGCGTGGACCAGATGGTGCCATTCGATCAGCGGGCCGGGTGCGATGGCGTGCACCACGCGGCAGGGCCCCAGGTAGGGCAGCAGATCGAGCGAGCCCACGGCCGCACCGGTCGGGTCGTAGTGCAGCGGTGCGTCGGCGTGGGCGCCCAGGTGGGGCGACAGGGTCAGGGCGCTGACGTTGACCGGGCAACCCGGCGCCAGGGTGGCGGTCCAGTGCTGCCGGTAGGCGGTGTCGCCCGGAAAGGTCGGGCTGGCCGGGACCACGGGTGGCGAAATGTCGTAAATGCGGGGCATGGTGCGCCGGATTCTGTACCGCAGTGGCCAAGCGTGGTGTCGGCAATTTCCAACGCTTTGCGAAAATACTACAAACGGCCCAGCAGCAAAAACTCCATCAAGGCTTTTTGCACATGCAAGCGGTTTTCAGCTTCGTCCCAGACCACGCTCTGCGGCCCGTCGATCACCTCGGCCTGCACCTCCTCGCCGCGATGCGCCGGCAGGCAGTGCATGAACAAGGCGTCGGGCCGGGCGGCGCGCATCATCTCGGTGTCGACGCACCAGCGGGCAAAGGCCAGCTTGCGCGTCTCGTTCTCAGCCTCGTAGCCCATGCTGGTCCAGACATCGGTGGTCACCAGATCGGCACCGGCACAGGCCTGCAGCGGGTCACTGAACACTTGGTAGCTGTCGGCCGAGCGCAGGCCGGCCACCGACTGGTCCACCTCGTAGCCGCCGGGGGTGCTGACGTGCACCTTGAAGCCCAGGATCTCGCTGGCCTGCAGCCAGGTGTTGGCCATGTTGTTGCCGTCACCCACCCAGGCCACGGTCTTACCTTGGATAGATCCCCGGTGCTCGATGAAGGTGAAGATGTCGGCCAAAATCTGGCAGGGGTGGAATTCGTTGGTCAGGCCGTTGATCACCGGCACCCGCGAGTGGCTGGCAAAGCGCTCGATCTTGGTCTGCTCGTAGGTGCGGATCATCACCAGA
>CAJAXU010000625.1 GCA_903948045.1 uncultured beta proteobacterium
ACCACGCGCGAGCAGATCCAGGGCAAGTACCTGCTGGTCAAGCAGCACGACCGGGTTGGGCGCATGGCTGACACGCTGGAGTACAGCGAGGTGGCGTTTCCGCGCGCGCGCTTCAGCGACGAACTGATTACCGAGATCGAGAAATTCGCGCCCAGCCAACTCGAGATCAGTGACCGCGATGGCGACGGCCAGCTCGAAGTCATCATCAAACATGTGTACATCGAGCGCCGCATGATCCCGCTCAACATCTACCTGCAAGAGGCTTTTGATGCCGGCGGCGCCGACCCGGCCAACACCAGCCCGGCCGCCCTGCGGGCGCGCGAGCAGATCGAGCGCGGCGTGATCGAGTACGGCAACGCCATCAAGGACCTGGTGGCGGCCAACATTTTTCCCGGCGACATGCTGTGGAAGAACTTCGGCATCACGCGCCACGGCAAGGTGGTGTTTTACGACTACGACGAGATCGAGTACATCACCGATTGCAAGTTCCGCAAGGTGCCGGCACCGCGCAACGAGGAGGACGAGATGTCGGGCGAGGTCTGGTACAGCGTCGGCCCCAAGGACGTGTTTCCCGAGACCTTCGGGCCGTTCCTGCTGGGCAACCCGGCGGTGCGCGCTATTTTCATGAAACACCATGCCGATCTGCTGGACGCGGCGTTCTGGCAGGCGCACAAGGACCGCATCCAGGCCGGCCATGTGCTGGATGTCTTCCCCTATGACCGAGAGAAACGTTTCGGCCCGGCGGACCGTGTGGCCGAGCGCTTCATGGCCTGACTCTCCACTGTTTGAAAGGACGCCATCATGCGTGAATCGATCGTCATCGTGGGCGCTGCCCGCACCCCCATGGGCAGTTTTCAGGGTGATTTTGCGTCGCTGGCGGCGCACGACCTGGGCGGCGCGGCGATTGCCGCCGCCGTGCAGCGCGCCGGCGTGGCGCCCGAGCGGGTGGACGAGGTGCTGATGGGCAATTGCCTGATGGCCGGCCAGGGCCAGGCGCCGGCGCGGCAGGCGGCTTTCAAGGGCGGACTGCCCGACAGCGCCGGTGCCGTCACGCTGAGCAAGATGTGTGGCTCCGGCATGCGTGCCGCCATGCTGGCGCACGACATGCTGCTGGCCGGCAGCGCCGACGTGCTGGTGGCCGGCGGCATGGAGAGCATGACCAACGCGCCCTACCTGCTGCCCAAGGCCCGCGGTGGCTACCGCATTGGCCATGACCGCATCTTTGACCACATGATGCTCGACGGCCTGGAGGACGCCTACGAAAGCGGCCGTTCCATGGGCACCTTTGGTGAGGATTGCGCGGCCAAGTACAGCTTCACCCGCGAACAGCAGGACGCTTTTGCCACCGCCAGCGTGCAGCGGGCCCAGGCCGCTGTCCACAGTGACGCCTTTGCCACTGAGATCACCCCAGTAACGGTCAAAGGACGGGGCGGTGAGGTGCTGGTGGCCATCGACGAGGGCCCGGGCCGCATCAAGCTCGACAAGATCCCGACGCTGAAACCGGCCTTCAAGAAAGACGGCACCATCACCGCCGCCAGCAGCTCCAGCATCAACGACGGCGCCGCCGCCCTGGTGCTGATGCGCAGCAGCACCGCGCAGCAGCTCGGCAGCCGCCCGCTGGCCCGCATCGTGGCGCACGCCGTGCATGCGCAGGCGCCCAACTGGTTCGCCACGGCGCCGGTCGGTGCCGTGCACAAGGTGCTGGCCAAGGCCGGCTGGTCGGTGGCCGACGTCGACCTGTGGGAGGTGAACGAGGCCTTCGCCGTGGTGCCGATGGCGCTGATGCACGAGCTGGGGCTGAGCCATGACATCGTCAATGTGAACGGCGGCGCCTGCGCGCTCGGCCACCCGATCGGCGCCAGCGGCGCCCGCATCATGGTGACGCTGATGCACGCCCTGCAGGCGCGCGGCCTGAAAAAAGGCGTGGCCACGCTGTGCATCGGCGGCGGTGAGGCCACGGCGGTTGCGCTTGAAATGCTGTGATTTTGATAGCCGGTAGCGCAAGCTTAATAAGCGCTAGAGCCCTATTTGGTACTGAAAACATCCGGGAACCACTCATGCAGATGTCTTTGCGCACAGTCAGCCGCCTCAAAGCCTTTGTCGTCGGCTGCACGATCGCGAGCCTGGGTTATGCACAAGCTCAGGCCCCGCGTGACGACGGATTGCTTGCGAGCGCCACCCGCGAGCAGGCGGCCGTGGTCAAGACCCTGGAGCGCCTTGTCAATATCGAAACAGGTACTGGCAATGCCGAGGGGCTGAGCCTGATGGCCCAGCTGCTGGAGGCCGAGCTCAAGGCCTTGGGCGCCAGCGTCACACGGCAAAAGGCGGCAGGCGCTGTGGTTGGTGACAACCTGGTGGGTGTGCTGAAGGGCCTAGGCGGCAAGAACCTGTTACTGATCGCGCACATGGACACGGTCTATGTCAAAGGTACGCTTGAGAAGGCGCCTTTCCGGATTGACGGCGCGCGCGCCTTCGGGCCTGGCATTGCGGACGACAAGGGCGGCATTGCGGTTATCCTGCACACCCTGCGGCTGCTCAAGGCCCGCGGCTTCGACGCCTTTGGCCAGATCACGGTGATGTTCAACACCGACGAGGAAAAAGGCTCGTTCGGCTCGCGCGAACTGATCCAGTCGCTGGCGAAACAACACGATTACGTGCTGTCGTTCGAGCCGACAGTTGCCATCAAGGAAATGATCACCCTGGGTACCTCTGGCGTAGGGTATGTCGAAGTCAAGGTGAAAGGCAAGGCGGCCCATGCCGGTGCCGCGCCAGAGCAGGGCGTGAACGCGCTGATTGAAGCCGCTGACCTGATCCTGCGCACCCAGGACATCGACAACAAGGCGAACGACCTGCGCTTCACCTGGACCATTGCAAGGTCAGGCGGTGTATCCAACATCGTCCCGGACGAAGCCGTCATCCAGGCCGATATGCGTTATGCCCGCAACGCCGATTTTGATGCCGCCATTCGGAAACTCGATGCGGCTGTCGCCAAAAAACGCTTGCCGGACGCCAGGATCGAAGTCAACGTGACGCGCGGCCGACCGGCCTTTGATGCAGGTCCGGCCGGCCGCCGGCTGGTCGACAAGGCCGTGGCCATCTACAAGGAGGTTGGGGCCGAGCTGACGGTCATCGAGCGCACTGGCGGCGGCACCGATGCGGCCTATGCGGCGCTCGACGGTACACCAGTGATCGAAGGTCTGGGCCTGCCAGGTTTCGGCTACCACAGCAACAATGCCGAATACGTGATGATCGACGCCATTCCCCGCCGCCTCTACCTTGCCAGCCGGATGATCATGGACCTGGCCCAGGGGCGATAGGCCTTGGGCTGTGCCCCGCACAGCCTACACACGGGACTGCCGATCACCCTGTTTGCGTTGAAACTGCCCGACCTGACCAAGGAATCCCCACCATGCTGCTGACCCAAGACCAGGAAATGATCCGCGACGCGGTGCGTGACTTCGCGCAGGAGCAGCTGTGGCCCCATGCCGCGCGCTGGGACAAGGAGCACCATTTCCCCAAGGACGCGCACCAGGGCCTGGCCGCACTCGGGGCCTACGGCATCTGTGTGCCCGAGGCCTATGGCGGCGCCAACCTCGATTACCTGACGCTGGCGCTGGTGCTGGAAGAAATCGCCGCCGGCGACGGCGGCACCAGCACCGCCATCAGCGTCACCAACTGCCCAGTCAACGCCATTTTGTTGAACTACGGCTCCGAGGCGCAAAAACAGCAGTGGCTGGTGCCGCTGGCGCGTGGCGAGATGCTGGGCGCCTTTTGCCTGACCGAACCGCACGTGGGCTCGGACGCCTCGGCGCTGCGCACCACCGCAGTGCGTGAGGGCGACAGCTATGTGATCAACGGCGTCAAGCAGTTTGTCACCAGCGGCAAGCACGGTGACGTCGCCATCGTCATGGCTGTGACCGACCGGGGTGCTGGCAAAAAGGGCATAAGCGCCTTTCTGGTGCCGACCATCGCGCCCGGCTATGTGGTGGCCCGGCTGGAGGACAAGCTGGGGCAGCACAGCAGTGACACGGCGCAAATCAATTTTGATGAGTGCCGTATCCCGGTGGAGAACCGGCTGGGTGAGGAGGGCGAGGGCTACAAGATCGCCCTGGGTGGCTTGGAGGGCGGGCGCATCGGTATTGCCGCGCAAAGCGTGGGTATGGCGCGCAGCGCGCTGGAGGTGGCGATTGCCTATGCCAAGGAGCGCCAGAGCTTTGGCACCGCCATCTTCAACCACCAGGCAGTGGGGTTTCGCCTGGCCGATTGCGCCACCCGGCTCGAAGCGGCCCGCCAGCTGATCTGGCACGCCGCCAGCCTGCGCGATGCCGGCCGACCCTGCCTGAAAGAGGCCGCTATGGCCAAGCTGTTTGCCAGCGAAGTCGCCGAACAGATCTGCAGCGCCGCCATCCAGACCCTGGGCGGCTACGGCTATGTCAGCGATTTCCCGCTGGAGCGCATCTACCGCGACGTGCGCGTGTGCCAGATTTACGAGGGCACCTCGGACGTGCAGAAAATCATCATTCAGCGGGCGCTGGCCTGAAGAACGGAACACCCTATGCCCACGACCCCCAGCGACCCGCATCGCATCACACCCGTATGAGCGCGCCCCACTTTGAGGCCGTGCTGTTTGACTGCGACGGCGTGCTGGTGGACAGCGAGCCCCTCACCAACGGCGTGCTGCGCGACATGCTGGCCGAGCGCGGCTGGACGCTGACGCTGGACGAATGCATGCTGCAGTTTGTCGGTAAAGCGGTCAGCGACGAAGCCGTGCTGATCGAGCAGAAAACCGGTACTCCGGTCACCGCCGACTGGCTGGCCAGCTTTCGCCAGCGGCGCAACGTGGCGCTGCAGGCGCAGGTCAGTGCCATCCCCAACGTGGCCGACGCGGTGCACCGCATCCACGCCGGCCACGATGGCCGCATTGCCTGCGCTTCAGGCGCCGACCGTTTCAAGGTGGAGTTGATGCTGGGCCAACTCGGCCTGCTGCGCTATTTTGATCAGCGCATTTTCAGCGGCCACGAGATGCCGCGCTCCAAACCCCACCCCGACGTCTACCTGGCCGCCGCCACCGCACTGGCCGCCCTGCCCACGCGCTGCGCCGTGGTCGAGGACACCCTGACCGGCGTGCGCGCCGGCGTGGCTGCCGGTGCTACCGTGTTTGCCTACGTGCCGCCGAGCTCGCGGCATGTGGACGCCGGGGTGCTGCGCCAGGCGGGCGCCTACCATGTGTTCGACGACATGGCGCTGCTGCCAGGCTTGCTTGGGCTGTAAAACCTGACACAATTGACGTTTACGTCAACGTCAACTCACCATGATCGAGCCGCAGCCCGGTATCCGGCTGGCGATGCTTGACCGGAAAGCCGCCCCATGCCTGTTCTGGAGACCCGACTCAGCGCCCGCGCTGCCGATTTTCTGGCCAATGCCGCCGCCATGCGCAGCCTGGTTGATGATCTGCGCGCCAAGTTTGACCAAGTGGCGCAAGGTGGCGGCGAGACCGCCCGCGCCCGCCACAGTGCGCGTGGCAAATTGCTGCCGCGCGAGCGGGTCGAGATGCTGCTCGATCCCGGCACACCCTTTTTGGAGCTGTCGCCACTGGCCGCGCTGGGCATGTACCCGGACCGCGACGGCAGCGACAGCGCGCCCTGCGCCGGTCTGATTGCCGGCATCGGCCGCGTCAGTGGCGTGGACTGCATGATTGTGTGTAACGACGCCACGGTCAAGGGTGGCACCTATTACCCGATGACGGTCAAGAAACACCTGCGCGCGCAAGAGGTGGCCCAGCAAAACCACCTGCCCTGCATTTACCTGGTGGACTCGGGCGGCGCCAACCTGCCGAACCAGGACGAGGTGTTTCCAGACCGCGATCACTTCGGCCGTATTTTCTTCAACCAGGCCAACATGAGCGCGCAGGGCATTGCCCAGATTGCCGTGGTGATGGGCAGCTGCACCGCCGGCGGCGCCTACGTGCCCGCGATGAGCGACGAAGCCATCATCGTCAAAAACCAGGGCACCATCTTCCTGGGCGGCCCGCCACTGGTGAAAGCCGCCACCGGCGAGGTGGTGACCGCTGAAGACTTAGGCGGTGGCGACGTGCACACCCGGCTGTCGGGTGTGGCCGACCACCTGGCCCAGAACGACGTGCACGCGCTGGCGCTGGCCCGTGCCGCTGTCAAGAATTTGAACCGAAAAAGGCCTCCAGACCTTGCTGCGCTTGAGGTTATTGCTCCTAAATATGCAGCAGAAGAGCTCTATGGTGTGATCCCGGTCGACACGCGCAAGCCCTTCGATGTGCGCGAGATCATTGCCCGCATCGTGGACGGCTCCGAGTTCGACGAGTTCAAGGCGCGTTTTGGCACCACCTTGATCACCGGCTTCGCCCGCATCGAGGGCATGCCGGTCGGCATCATTGCCAACAACGGCATCCTGTTTTCCGAGTCGGCACTCAAGGGGGCGCACTTCATCGAGCTGTGCTGCCAGCGCAAGATCCCACTGGTGTTTTTGCAGAACATCACCGGCTTCATGGTCGGGCGCAAATACGAGAACGAGGGCATCGCGCGCAACGGCGCCAAGATGGTCACTGCCGTGGCCACGGCCGCCGTGCCCAAGTTCACCATCATCATCGGCGGCAGTTTTGGCGCCGGCAACTACGGCATGTGCGGCCGCGCCTACAGCCCGCGTTTTCTGTGGATGTGGCCCAACGCCCGCATCTCGGTGATGGGTGGCGAGCAGGCTGCCAGCGTGCTGGCCACCGTCAAGCGCGACGGTCTCGAAGCCAAGGGTGGCAACTGGAGCATGGAAGAAGAGGAAGCGTTCAAGGCCCCGATCCGGCGCCAGTACGAGCTGCAGGGCCACCCCTACTACGCCACCGCCCGGCTGTGGGACGACGGCATCATCGATCCGGCAGACACCCGCCGCGTGCTGGCGCTGGGCCTGGCGGCCACGCGCAATGCCCCGATCGAGGACACCAAGTTCGGCGTGTTCCGGATGTAAGCAGCCTCACTCAGACATCGCCCGCCCGGAGGAATCCATGTTCCAGAAAATCCTGATTGCCAACCGCGGCGAAATCGCCTGCCGGGTGGCCACCACCGCCCGTCGCCTCGGCATCCGTACCGTTGCCGTCTATTCGGATGCCGATGCGTCGGCCAAGCATGTGGCCGCCTGTGACGAGGCGGTCCACATCGGCGGCAGTGCGCCGCGTGACAGCTACCTGCAGTGGCAGCGCATCCTGCAAGCGGCCCAGGCCACCGGCGCGCAGGCGGTGCACCCTGGCTATGGTTTTTTGAGTGAAAACGATGCTTTTGCCCAGGCCTGCGCCGATGCCGGCCTGGTGTTCATCGGCCCATCACCCACCGCCATTCGCGCCATGGGCCTGAAGGCCGAGTCCAAGCAGCTGATGGCCACCGCCGGCGTGCCGCTGGTGCCCGGCTACCACGGCGCTGACCAGGACCTGGCGCTGCTGCAGCGCGAGGCCGACAGCATCGGTTATCCGGTCTTGATCAAGGCCAGTGCCGGCGGCGGCGGCAAGGGCATGCGCGCGGTGGAGCGTTCGGCGGACTTTGCCGCCGCGCTGGCCAGTTGCCAGCGCGAGGCGCGCAATAGCTTTGGCGACGATGCGGTGCTGATTGAAAAGTACGTGCAGCGCCCGCGGCACATCGAGATCCAGGTGTTTGGCGATAGCCAGGGCAATTTTGTCTACCTGCACGAGCGCGACTGCTCGGTGCAACGCCGCCACCAAAAGGTGTTGGAAGAAGCCCCGGCTCCGGGCATGACGCCGGCCCTGCGCCAGCAGATGGGCGAAGCGGCCGTGGCGGCGGCGCGGGCAGTGAACTATGTGGGGGCCGGCACGGTCGAGTTCATTGTTGAGACCATGAGCGCCGCCGGGCCGCCCCAAGGCGCGAAGGCCCCCTCGGGGGGCAGCGCAGCACACGCAGTG
>CAJAXU010000626.1 GCA_903948045.1 uncultured beta proteobacterium
AGGAACTCGGTCAGCGTTCGCGGGGCCTGTTGGGGTTTATTTGAAACCGTTGTGCTCATCGTCGTGTCACTCCAAAAGTATTTGCCAATGCAGAAGGGCCGTCAGGGCAGATGCAAGCCACACCCCCGCAGCAGCAGCGTCACCACATGCTCGGTGGCGCGGGCCTGATCGGCGTCGCCCAGCTCGGGGCGGCCGAGCACGGCGCAGACCTGTACATCAAAGTCGGCATAGGTCTGGGTGGCGGCCCAGATGGTGAAAAACAGGTGCACCGGGTCGACCGGGGCCATGCGCCCGGCGGCGACCCAGCCCTCAATCACGGCGGCCTTGGCCTGCACCAGGTCGTGCAACTCGGTGGCCAGCAGGGTCTTGAGTACCGGGGCGCCGTGTAGTAGCTCATTGGCAAACACCTTGGAGGCGTGGGGGCGCTGGGCCGACAGGGCCATTTTGTCGCGGATGTAGCGCTCGATGGCGGTGCGCGGGTCGGCCTCGGGCACGATGCCATGCGTGGGCTGCAGCCAGTCGCTCAGGGTGCGCGCCAGCACGGCGCTGTACAGGGCCTGCTTGCTGCCAAAGTAATAATGCAGGTTGGCCTTGGGCAGGCCAGCGGCCTCAGCAATAGCAGCCATGGTGGCGCCGCCAAACCCAGCACCGGCAAACACACGCTCGGCGGCAGCCACAATCTGGGCTTCGTTGTTCTGCCGGATCTGGCCTTTGGCCAGGTCGTCGGCCGGAGCCAACGAGGAGGAAGAGGGGGAGTGCGTCATGTCAGCCATAAAAAAGGGGCCCTACCCCTGAGGATAAGGCCCCGGCGCGCCAGGGGCGCGACGTGCTTACTTGCTGGCAGCTTCCCAGACAGCGTGGGTGTAGGCGGCCTTGCCCGGGTCTTTCTTGATCACCGGCGAGCTGCCGCCGGCCAACAGCACCTTGACGGTGCGCTCATAGGCGGCGGGCTCCAGGTAGCCGACCTTGGGTGTGCCGGCATTGGTGATCAGCTTGGCCACGTTTTCCATCTGGCGCTTTTGCACCTTGAGCGTGGCGCTGCCCGAGGCGTCAGCGGCCACCACCAGTTTGGCGGCTTCTTCAGGGTTTTTGACGGCGTCGTTCCAGCCTTTGAGGGTGGCCTTCAAAAACTTGCCCATGCGGGCCACAAAGGCCGGGTCTTTGAGCTTGGCTTCCATCACATAGAGGCCGTCTTCCAGGGTGGCCACGCCTTCTTTTTCATAGAAGAAGGTGATCAGGTCGCTCTCTTTGACGCCAGCATCCACCACCTGCCAGTACTCGTTGTAGATCATGGTCGAGATGCAGGCGGCCTGGTTTTGCAGCAGCGGGTCGACGTTGAAGCCCTGTTTCAGCACCTTGATGTCAGAGTCGGTCTTGTAGCCGAGCTTGGTCATCCAGTTGAGGAAGGGGTACTCGTTGCCACCGTACCAGACGCCCAGGGTCTTGCCCTTGAAGTCTTTCGGGCTGGCCACGCCGCTGGCCTTTTTGCAGGTCAGCATCAGGCCGGACTGGTTGAACACCTGGGCAATGTTGACCAGCGGCACACCGGCCTCGCGCGATGCCAGGGCGGAGGGCATCCAGTCCACCACCACATCGGCGCCGTTGCCGGCGATCACCTGCGCTGGCGCCACGTCGGGGCCGCCGGGTTTGATGGTGACATCCAGGCCTTCGGCCTTGTAATAGCCCTTGCTCTGGGCCACGTAGTAGCCGGCAAACTGGGCCTGCGGCAGCCACTTGAGCTGCACCGTGACCTTGTCGGCCGCCTGGGCGGTGGCGCCGCAGGCGACGAGCACCGCCGCCAGCAGGCTGCGGGTGAATTTGGAAGAACGTGTCATCAAAAGCTCCTTGGGGTTGAGGAAAAAAAGTTGGCCGGCTAAGGCCGCGGACGGGACAGGGAAACAGCTTGGGCTGCGGCAGGGGGGCGCATCATGTCAGGTGCCCACCGCTTCGCGTACCGAGGGGTGCCAAAACGCAAAACGCCGCTCCAGTCGCAGCAGCAGGGTGTAGGCCAGCGAGCCGGTGACGGCAGCCACCACGATCGCGCCCCACACCAGCGGCATGTTCATTCGGGCGGCTTCAGAGGAGATGCGAAAGCCCAGGCCCGAGGTGGGCGAGCCAAAAAACTCGGCGACGATGGCACCGATCAGGGCCAGCGAGGCATTGATCTTGAGCGCGCCAAACATGAAGGGCAGCGCCACCGGCAGCCGCAACGCCAGCAGCGTGCCACCGTAGCTGGCGGCATAACTGTGCATCAGCTCGCGCTCCAGTTTGCCCGAGGCCTGCAGCCCGGCCAGGGTAGACACCAGCATCGGAAAAAACGTCATCAGCACCACCACCGCCGCCTTGGACGGCCACTCAAAGCCAAACCACATGACGGCAATGGGCGCCACCGCCACCAGCGGGATTGTGCTGGTGAGCGAAGCCAGTGGCAGCAGGCCGCGCTGCAAAAAGGGCTGCCGGTCAATCGCCAGCGCCACACCAAAGCCCAGGGCCGAACCCAGCAGCCAACCCAGCAGTACCGCTTTGAGGACAGTCTGGGTGAAGTCGCGCCACAGCGTAGGCCAATGCGCCAGCAGCGACTGCAGGATCATGACCGGGGGCGGCAGCAACACACGCGGCACTTCAAAAGCCACCACCAGCAGCTGCCAAAAGTACAACAGCCACAGACCAAACAAGGCCGCGGTGAGCGTGCCCATCCAGCGCGGGCGGCTGATCGCCGCCAGGCTACGCACCGACTGCACCGCCAGCAGCGCCTGCGCTGCCGTGGCCAGCCAAAACCACCCGGTGGGGGGTGCCGCGCCCTGGGCCGCGGGCTGCTGCAGCAACAGCAGGGCCCCGAGCAAGCCGGCGCCCACCAAGGCCAGGGCGGATTTGACTGGGGCTGTCATGCTTGCCGGCGCTGGCGCAAGGCCAGATGTTCCAAGCCCGCCACCAGACTGGTCAGCAGCAGGCCCAGCAGGGCCGACATCACCAGCGCCGACCAGATCTGCACCGTGTTGCCGTAATAAGAGCCGGTCAGAAGCCGCGCGCCCAAGCCAGCCTGGGCGCCGGTCGGCAACTCGGCCACCATGGCGCCTACCAAGCCGGCAGCGATACCCACCCGCAACGCCGGGAATAAAAAAGGCAGCGAAGCTGGCAGACGCAGCAGCCACAGCGCCTGCCAGCGGCTGGCCGCGTAGGTGTGCATCATTTCGGTTTCAATGCGCTGCGGCGAGCGCAGGCCTTGCACCATGGCCACCGTCACCGGGAAAAAGCACAGGTACATGGCAATCACCGCCTTGGGCGCCACGCCAGCAAAGCCCAGGCTGCCCAAAATCACCAGCACGATGGGGGCGATGGCCAGCACCGGCACGCTTTGTGACGCCACGATCCACGGCAGCAGCGCGCGGTCGAGGGTGCGTGAATGCACGATGCAGACCGCCAGCAGCAGGCCCAGCAAAGTGCCCAGCACAAAGCCCCACAGGGTGGACTCGGCCGTCACCGCCACATGAAACAGCAGGTTGCGCGGTGAGTCCAGCGGCCAGTCCACCAGGCTGGACCAAAAATCAGCCGCCACCTGGTGCGGTGCCGGCAGCACCGGACGCTCCATGGCCATGGTGGCGGTGAACAAATCCTGCCAGCCCCAGGGCTGGTCACGCAACACGCGCTCAATGGCGCCGGGCGCGTTAAGCAGCCAGGCGCCGCCGTACCAGAGCAGCAGCACCAGCAACAGCAGCGTCGCCACCGGCGGCCCCTGCAGCCGCAGCCGTGCCCCCAGTGGCAGTGGCAGGGCGTCAGCCATGGTGGCCGTCGGCCAGGGCCAGGCGCACGGCATGCGCCAGCGCAATGAACTCGGCGCTGTCGCGCAGCCCGAGGTGGCGTTCATCGGGCAGGGTGGAGTCAATCACCTGCACGATGCGCCCCGGGCGCGGCGACATCACCACGATGCGGGTCGACAGATAAACCGCCTCGGCGATGGAGTGGGTGACAAACACCACTGTGCGGCGTTCGCGCTGCCACAGCTGCTGCAGCTGCTCATTGAGCCGGTCGCGGGTGATCTCGTCGAGCGCGCCAAAGGGCTCGTCCATCATCAGAATCCGCGGCTCAAACGACAGCGCGCGGGCGATCGACACGCGCTGCTGCATGCCGCCTGAGAGTTGCCAGGGGTATTTGCCCTCAAACCCGCTCAGACCAACGCGGGCCAGTTGTTCCAGCGCGATGCGCCGGCTCTCGTCACGCGCGCGCCCCTGGATTTGCAGCGGCAGGGTGACATTGGCCAACACGGTGCGCCACGGAAACAGCGCCGGCGCCTGAAACACATAGCCATAAGCCCGGTCCAGCCGCGCCTGGTGCGGGCTGACGCCGTTCACCAGCACCTCACCGGCGCTGATGTGCTCCAGATCAGCGATTACCCGCATCAAGGTGGTTTTGCCGCAGCCCGAGGGGCCGATCAGGGCGATAAATTCGCCTTCGCGGATGTCAAGATCAACGCCGCTGAGGGCCTGCACCGGCGTGTCGGCGGTCTGGTAGACCACACTGGCCTGGCGCACCTGCACGGCCAGCCGATCGCCGTTGGGCGTGGCAGCAGAAGAGGCGGGCGATGCGGTAGAGAGGCTCATGGGCGGGCAGTCATCAGTGGGGCGGCATCACAACGGCGCCAAAGCCCCGGGGAAGTTAACCGAATGGTCAACTTATTCTAGCGATGCAAGCCAGTTTCGTGCCATGCATTTCGTCAGGGTTTCTACGGGCTGCCGGCCCGGCGCTCGGCCAGGGCCACATACCAGTCCAGGCAGCCCGGGTTGGCCATGGCCTCGCGGTTCACCACCTTGGCCAGAGGCTGGCCCAGCAGCAGCTTCTTGATCGGCAGCTCCTGCTTCTTGCCCGACAGGGTGCGCGGGATCTCGGCTACCTGAAAAATCTCATTGGGCACAAAGCGCGGTGACAGCGCCGTCTTGATGGCATCGACCAACTTTTTGTGCAGCACCGCGTCCAGGCTCAGACCGTCGCGCAACACCACAAACAGCGGCATGTAGCTGTCGCGGCCCAGGTACTCCAGGTCCACCACCATCGAGTCCAGCACCTCGGGCAGCGCCTCGACCGCGCTGTAGAGTTCGCTAGTACCCATGCGCAGGCCGTGCCGGTTGATGGTGGCGTCCGAGCGGCCGTAAATGACGCAGCCGCCGTTGGGGCCGACCTTGAGCCAGTCGCCATGCCG
>CAJAXU010000627.1 GCA_903948045.1 uncultured beta proteobacterium
AGGCCCAGCTCGGCGGCGATCTCGCGCAGCACCAGCGGGCGCATGGCCAGTTCACCGTGCTGGAAAAAGTTGGTTTGCCGCTCGACGATGGCGGTACTGACCCGCAAAATCGTGTCGAAGCGCTGCTGGATGTTCTTGATGAACCAGCGCGCCTCCTGCAGCCGCTGCTGCAGCGCGGCGTGGCTGGAGGCTTCGCGCCCGCCGGCCTTGTGCTGACGCAGGGCATTGGCGTAGATGTCGTGCACGCGCAGGCGCGGCATCACGTCGGCATTGAGCTGCACCCGAAAACGGGCCTGGCTGCCCTTGCCCACTTGCACCACCAGCACATCGGGCACCACGATGTTGCGCTCCACATTGACAAAGCGGCGCCCTGGTTTAGGCTCCAGCCGACCGATCAGGGCGATGGCTTCACGCACCGCGGCATCGCTGGCAGCGCACAGCGGCACCAGCCGCTTGATGTCGCGCCGCGCCAGCAGGTCGAGCGGCTGCGCACAAATGCGCAGTGCAACCCGGATCACCGCCTGGCGCGCCGCGCTCAGGCCGTCGGCGCCGAGCAGCACCTGCAACTGCAGCCGCAGGCATTCGCCCAGGTCACGCGCGCCCACGCCAGCCGGCTCAAGGCTTTGCAGCAGGTGCAGCGCCACCGTGAAATGGTGCTGCAACTCGTCCACCTGCGCCGCGTCATCACCGGCTAGGCCACGCGCCAGCGCCGGCAGGCTGTCTTCCAGGTAGCCGTCGTCATTGAGTGACTCGATCAGAAAGCTCAGCGCCGCCCGGTCATGCTCCCCCAGGCGCAGCGACAGCGCCTGGGCGTGCAGGTGGCTTTGCAGCGACTCGTGCAAGCGCGCCAGTTCGGTCGCGTCCAGGGCGTCATCGCCCTCAAGGTTGTTGCCTTTGGCACGGGCTTCGCCGCCCCACTCGCTGTCGTCGGGTGCGAGCGAGGCGCTGCCATCGCCCTCCCAGCTCTGGCCGTCGTCGTCCAGGGTTGTGGTCGGGGCATCATTTTCGGTTACAGCCCTTGTCTCTGCTGGATAGTCTGCTCCTGAATATGCAGCAGACTCAGCCTCTAGGTCATCGCCACGCACTGGCGCATCAGCTTGAGCCAGGCCAAAGTCTTCGCGCGGTGCCTCGGTCGCTTCTCGCTCCAGAAAAGGGTTGTCGTCCAGCATCTGGTCGACTTCCGAGCTCAGCTCCAGCGTGGACAACTGCAGCAGGCGGATCGACTGCTGCAGTTGCGGCGTCAGCGCCAGATGCTGCGAGACGCGCAGCGACAGGCCCTGCCTCATGGCGCACGACCACCTACAGCTTCAGAACAGACCAACCACAAAACAGGCAACAATCGCATCACATCCGGAAGTGTTCGCCCAGATAGACCCGGCGCACATCGGCGTCGTTGACGATCTCGGCCGGCGTGCCTTCGGCCAGCACCCGGCCATCATTGATGATGTAGGCGTGGTCACAAATGCCCAGGGTTTCGCGCACATTGTGGTCGGTGATCAGCACGCCAATGCCCCGGTCTTTCAGGAAGCGGATGATCCGCTGGATCTCGATCACGGCGATCGGGTCAATGCCAGCAAAGGGCTCGTCGAGCAGAATAAAACGCGGCTGGGTCGCCAGCGCCCGCGCAATCTCCACCCGCCGCCGCTCGCCGCCCGACAGGGCCAGCGCCGGGCTCTGGCGTAAATGCTGTACCCGCAGGTCTTTGAGCAGGTCATCGAGTCGGTGGTTGATCTCATCCCGTGTCAGTGGCTTGCCGGCCGCATCCCGCTGCAACTCGAGCACCGCACGCACGTTGTCCTCGACATTGAGCTTGCGAAAGATCGACGCCTCCTGCGGCAGGTAGCTCAACCCCAGGCGGGCCCGGCGATGGATCGGCATACGTTCAACCGACTGACCATCGATGCGAATATCGCCGGCGCTGGGCCGCACCAGGCCGACGATCATGTAGAACGAGGTGGTCTTGCCCGCCCCGTTGGGGCCAAGCAGCCCGACCACTTCGCCCTTTCGCACCACCAGCGACACATCCTTGACCACCTTGCGACTGCCATAGGCCTTCGCCAAATGACTGGCTTCAAGCCGACTCGCCCCCTCGGCGGCACCAATTCGGGCCGTTGGCGCGTCCAGGGTGGCCTGCTCGGTCACTTTTGCGCCTCGCCCAGCGCCTTGCTGGGCCGCAGAGCCGGCGCGGCTGACCCAGCCTTGGGTGGACTGGTGGTCGCGTCGTCGGGCTTGGGCATCAGCATGGCCCGGACCCGGCCAGCAGGCGCGCCAGTGGTGCCCTGAGCCAGACCGCCCTCGATATTGAAAACCTCGGTGGTGTTGTCAAACAGGATGACCTGGCCGGTCAGTTCGTCGTTCAGCGTGGCGCCCCGGTAGCGACGCAGTTGCGCCTGCTTGATGAACTTGACGGTATCGGCCCGGCCGTCGTACTCAATGGTTTCGGCCTCGCCCTCGATGTACTCATCCACGCCTTCACGCTTCTGGCGGTAAAAAGCCAGCTTGCCGGGCTCAGCACTGACCAGTCCAAATTGATTGCCCTGCGCGTCCTGCCGCACCTCGATACGGGCACCACGGATCACGATGCTGCCTTTGGTCACGATCACTCGCCCAGTAAAGACACTGGTCTGTTTCTGCTCGTCATGGCGCAGCGCATCGGCCTCCACGTTCATGGGCTTGCTGCGATCGGCTTTTTCGGCATGGGCCGCGACCATGGACAGACCAAGCGCGGCGATCAAAAGCCAGAAGGACAATGGGGATTTCATAAGGCACGAATCTTGCAGTAAGAGGTCGGCGGCATTGTACGACCGCCCTCACCCACCACAGCAGATTCGGCACGGCGTAAACGCCTCTCAACACCAAAGTCGAGCATGCCACAACCAGCGTCGCGGCCCTTGACACAGGGCAAGCGCCGCGACCGGGGGCTGGCTGTGTCAGCGACCGCTGCGAACCTCGCCCGCCAGGAACTCCGCCACCTGCAGTGCGCGCTCCATGCTGCGTGCCAGGCTGCCATCGGTGTAAAAGCGGCCGGCCACACCCAGCGCCGGCACACCCTCCACCCGGTAAGCGTTTTGCAGCTGGGCACCACGGGTGGCCTTGGTGGAGACCGAGAACGAGTTGTACTGCTCCATGAACTTGACCTTGTCCACGCCGTGCTTGCCGACCCACTCTCCGATTTCGTCACCACGCGCGAGCTTTTGCTTTTCCACGTGGATGGCGGCAAAGACCTGGCCATGGAGTTTGTCGAGCAGGCCCATGGCTTCGAGCGCGTAATACAGCCGCTGCTGCGGCACAAAATCATCGCGGAACGCCACCGGAACACGGCGCACCGCCAAATCCTTGGGCGCGGCTTTGATCCAGGCGTTGAGCGTCGGCTCAAAGGCATTGCAGTGTGGGCAGCTGTACCAGAAAAACTCCACCACCTCGATCTTGCCGGCTGGCGCCTCCACCGAGGCCCGCTTGTCCAGCACCATGTAGTCGGTCCCGGCAACGGGCGGCTTGGCTTGCGCCAGCGCCAGCCCGGGCGCTATGGCAGAGCCGGCCAGTGCAGCACCACAAACCACAGAAAAATCACGACGTTTCATGCTCTGTTACTCCATTCAAAATCAGTTGACCCGCAGCCCAGGCGGAAGTTCCGCCGGCCGTTTAGCGCTGGACCCGAACCAATGCCGTCTCAAGACCGCTGGCATCGAGTTTTTCCTTGGTCCGTTCGGCCTCTTCGCGCTTGTCAAACGGACCGACCCGTACGCGGTAGACGGTGCGGCCCGACTGCTCGCGCTCCGACACCCGGGTCTCGATGCCACTGAGCGAGAGGCGGGCGCGTTGGCTCTCGGCGTCTTCCGGGGTACGAAAAGCGCCGACCTGCACGAAATAGTTGAATGGCTCTGCGCCAGCGGTAGCGGTGGCGGCCACGGCCGGGGCCGGGGCCGCAGTCGCGGTACGCGCCTTGGCCAGGTCACCCAGCGGGTCAGCACTGGCCGCCGGCTTGACTTCGACTTTGGCCGGCGGCCCCGCGGGCACGCCCGGCGTTGGGGCCGGTGTGGTGGGCGGGGTCGGTGTTGCCGCGCCTGATGCGGACGCCAATGGCTCGGAGGCGGCGGGCAACGTCGGCTTGGCAGGATTCTTGCCATAGAGCGGGGCGTTGGGGTCCCAATCCTTGTTTTTCTTGCTCTCCGCAGCATCTTGGTCAACGGTGCGACTCTCGCCCTTGTTCAAAAAGGGCACCGGCACTTTGGTCACATACACCGCCACAGCCAGCGCAGAGCCTAGGCCGACCAGGACCCCGACGACGAACCCGACCAGGGTTCCACC
Organism: uncultured beta proteobacterium; assembly: GCA_903948045.1. Classification (GTDB taxonomy): domain Bacteria; phylum Pseudomonadota; class Gammaproteobacteria; order Burkholderiales; family Burkholderiaceae_C; genus Rhodoferax. The sequence goes on from CAJAXU010000627.1 coordinate 4,309, forward strand.
GCGTTGCTGCATCATCTTCTTCACACTCCGGGTTGGGTTCACATTTTTTGCGGGGCACTGACACCCAGCACCGCCAGCCCATTGTGCAACACCTGCGCCGTGGCCGCGACCAGCGCCAGCCGGGCCAACGGCACCGGCTCGTCGTCCACCAGAATGCGCTCGGCGTCGTAGTAGCTGTGGTAGCTGGCGGCCAGCTCTCGCAGGTAAAAGGTGACGTCATGCGGGGCAAAATCGGTCGCCGCCGCCGTCAGCATGTCGGGGTACTTGGCCAGCAGCAGCATCAGGGCCTGCGCCGGTGCGCTGTCCAGCGCGGCCAGGTCCACCGCGCCCAGGCTGTCCCGCTCACCACCCCAGGCCGCCAGCACCGAGCAGATGCGGGCATGGGCGTACTGCACGTAGTACACCGGGTTGTCGTTGTTCTTGGCCACCGCCAGGTCCACATCAAAGGTGTACTCGGTGTCGGGTTTGCGGCTGAGCAGGAAGAAGCGCACCGCGTCCTTGCTGGTCCACTCAATCAGGTCGCGCAGCGTGACATAGCTGCCAGCGCGCTTGGAAATCTTGACTTCCTCCCCGCCCTTGACCACCCGCACCATGGTGTGCAGCACGTAGTCCGGGTAACCCTGAGGAATGCCGACGTCCGCCGCCTGCAGCCCGGCGCGCACCCGGGCGATGGTGCCATGGTGGTCGGTGCCCTGGATATTGACCACCTTCTCGAAACCGCGCTCCCATTTGGTGATGTGGTACGCCACATCAGGCACAAAGTAGGTGTAGCTGCCGTCGCCCTTGCGCATCACCCGGTCCTTGTCGTCGCCATAAGTGGTGGTCTTGAGCCACAACGCGCCGTCCTGTTCGTAGGTCTGGCCGGCTTGCTGCAGTTTTTGCACTGCCGCATCAACCCGGCCACTCAGGTACAGGCTGCTTTCCAGGTAATAGTTGTCAAAGCGCACCGAAAAGGCCTTGAGGACCAAGTCCTGCTCGTGGCGCAGGTAGGCCACGGCAAACTGCCGGATGTCGTCCAGCGCCTCGACATCGCCCGA
>CAJAXU010000628.1 GCA_903948045.1 uncultured beta proteobacterium
AGCAGCACCAGCGCCAGCAGCCCCACCGACAGGGCACTGACCTGCACCACCGTGTAGGCTGGCCGGGCCGAAATTTGGCGCGTGGCCAGCACCAGCCAGCGCGGCGCCGTGCTCTCGTTAACCTGCCAGCGCAGCAGCTTGACCGCCAGCCAGCTCAGCAGGGCAAATACGCCAGTGGCGCCGGCAAAGCCGCCCACCGCGATCAGGCCCAGCGTCAGGTCGCTGCTGGCGGCCAGCAGCAGTGCGGCAAAACCGGCCACCCCCACACCCAGCACGCCCAGCGAGGCGGGTTTGAGCCGGCCAACATCACGCCGGATCACGCGCAGCGGTGGCACCTGCGCCAGTTGCAGCACCGGTGGTAGGCCAAAGGCCAGCAGCAGCGTCAGGCCCATGCCCAGGCCAAACAGCACCGGCCAGATGCCCGGCGCCGGCAGGGCCGCATCGACCAGGCCAGCCAGCAGCAGCACAAACACATGGTGCACCGCGTAGCCGCACAGCACGCCCAGCGCACTGGCCATCAGGCCAACCACAGCAAACTCAAAGGCATAGGCCGAAGCGATGGTGCGCTGGCTCAGGCCCAGCACCCGAAGCATGGCGCAATCGTCCAGGTGGTTGGCGGCAAACCCCCGGGCTGACAGGGCCACCGCCACCGCACTGAGCAACGCCGCCAGCAGGGCCACCAAGTTCAAAAACTTCTCGGCCCGCTCCAGCGTCTGCCCCAGCTCAGGGCGACCACCCTCCAGCGACTCGACCCGCACCCCCCGCACCGTGCGGTTTTTGACCTCGCCCTGCGCCCAGGCCACAAAGGCGCTGACGCTGGCATCCTCGCCCGCCACCGCCTGCCGGTAGGTCAGCCGGCTGGCCGGCTGCACCAGGCCAGTGGCAGCCAGATCGTCCCGGTGAATCATCACGCGCGGGGCAAAGTTCATAAAACCGGCGCCCCGGTCGGGTTCGTTCACAATCAGCCGCGTCACCCGCAGGCTGGTGTCGCCCAGCAGCAGCTCGTCGCCCACCGCCAGGCCGATGGCTTCGAGCAGCGGGGCTTCCACCCAGGCCTGACCGGGCGCCGGGATGTCGCGCGTGAGCTCACCCGCGCTGTCAGGCTGTGTGGCCACCCGCAGCCTGCCGCGCAGGGGGTAGCCGGGTGCGACCACCTTCAAGGCCACCAGCTTGCTGTTGCCGCCCCGGGCCTCCGGGGCCCGCGCCATGGTCGGAAAACCCAGCGTCTCCACCACCTGCAGGCCCAGGCCACGGGCTTTGACCTCAAAGGCGGGCGGCGGCGGGTTGTCACTGACGATCACCGCGTCACCACCCAACAGCTGCCGCGCATCACGCTGCATGCCGCCTTGCAGCCGGTCGGCAAAAAAGCCCACCGCCGTCAGGGCCGCCACCGCCAGCGTCACCGCCAGCACCAGCAGGCGCAACTCGCCTGAACGCAAATCACGCCAGAGGGTGCGGCTGCCCAGTTGCCAAAAAGAAATGTTCATGGGGCTAGGTTAGCACCGAAGGCAGGGTCAGGCGAACCGTCGGGCCTCGAACCCCTTTTTCCGTGGTTAACGCGGCACGCGCTGGGTTGATTCAGCGACGATGGACGACCTTGTCGTGGATTTCAGCCACACAAAACTTCCAGCGAGATGTCTTTCAAACCGTCAGTGCCATGCATAATTTACTGTCAATCCGACAAAATCCGAGACTAACTTGGCCCCTCTTCATCGACATGGGACGATCCTCCATGGAATTCGCGCGTTGCCGATGCCAAGTGACATAACGGCGTTGTACTTGTTTGAAACTGACAAAGAACTCAAGCAGCATCCTTCGTATGTCGCAGCAAAGGCTGGTGATGTCGGTTCCAAACAGAATGGTTCTCAAAAAATTGGCAGCGAGGTACGCAAATGACATCAGTGAAATCTTTGGCGTCGCAATCGGAGCGCTCACTTGCAATGAAGCGCAGTACCTTGTCGGCTTCCGTTCAGCTGACGAACTCCGAAATCGAGTCCTTAAGGGAAGGCAAGAAGTCCATCTCCGCTTACGTTCAAAGGGAATTTCAAACGACAGTGCTGCCCAAACTTGAACTCTTGAGAAAACAAGCTGCATAGTCATGCTTGGACTCGTGGGGCAGCCGCGTCCCACGCCACCACCCCCTACCGCTCGTTCATTGCCCCGGCAAACGCCTTGTACACCGGCTTGGCCAGGTACTTCAGCACCGAGCGCCGGCCGGTGCGGATATCCACCGTGGCGATCATGCTGGGTTTGAGGGCCATCTATTCCAGCTTCGGGTTGGGCTGGGCCCGGGCCTGCTCCGGGTCGAGCCGCACCTGGGCGCGGTAGTAGGCGCTGACCTCGCTTGTAACGGTTGGAGGCCGGGTCTGTCTGATCGGCAGTACCCTTTCAAGTTGGTCCAATCGTGGTTTGCGAGAACATCTTTACTGCAGGAAGAAGAAAAACAGCGCCGCCTGGCGGCCCGAAACGCCCGAAACGCGGCCCATGGGGTTGCCGCTGGCGTTGCGCACATCGCTGCCGTCGATGCGGCCCAACAGGCGACCGCTGGCGTCGCGCATATCCTGCCCGTCGAAACGGCCTAGGAGCGAACCGCTGGCGTTGCGGATGTCGGAACCGTCGAGGCGCAGGTAGAGGCGGCCGCTGGCGTCGCGCACCTCGTCGCCATTTAGGCGGTAGAGCAGGTTGCCGCTCGAGTTGCGCACCTCGTTGCCGGAGATCCGGCCGATGAGCGAGCCGCTGGAATTGCGCACGTCCTGCGCTTGTAGTGAAGCCACGGGAGCAAGCGCGAGCAGCAGAAGGATAAGGAATTTGTGCATAGTCAAATTTTAGACTCCGAGGGCTATTTGATGAGGAGCGCCGATTTCAGACTGACCAGTGCGTGCCCAATCAACGGTCTGGTCACATCACTATCGGCACTGCACCTTCAAGTAATCGCTCGTTTAACTACGCACGTCCCAGGGTGGCGCGCATGGCAATGCAGCACGCAGTCAACGCGAACCTGCTGCGCACGTGGATCACGAAGGCACAAGACACCATAGCCAAACAAATGGCGCCCCTAAAAGATACGACATAGCTTGAGTAAGCCTGTGTACCGTTCAAGCTGGAGCCAACCCTGCAACGCATCGGCTGCGCTTGGTCAGTTGCTCGGCGGAGCCAAGCATGAACTTATCATTTTTCCCCCTTGCCGGCGAATCGCGAGCATGCCGACCACACTTTCTTCAGGCTGGACAGCGCCAGTATGATGGCCGGTCTGCGCGAGGCCGTGCCCAAGTTGGCAGCCAAACCCGACGTCGAGACAGTGTTCCGGACGCTGCGCGAGTTGAGAAATAAGCGGTGAAAACAGCTGAAAGCCTTGTCGCTATTGGTTAGTTTGCTATTGATTTTGACATTTACCACACACGTCATCCCGGGTAAGCCCCGCCATCCCCGGCCACGACCAATGGGGATCCATGAAACGCGGTGAAATACGCGCCGGAGGGGCAGATTGACGTGGTTGTGCTGGCAGAAGCACGCCAGGGTGACGATGAAAAGCCGGGCTGGCCCTCTTGCTCGATACGCATCCTGCTTGGCGAATCAGTACCCGGCCGATTCGGCGCGCTACTGGTAGGCCACTCAGCTGTCACAGTTCAGCGCAGAGGCTGGGCCAGCATCCAGAACGGGAAGCTCCTCGCGCTCGCAGCAATCGTGTTGAAGACTTTGCGGTGGCCGTGCCAGCCATCTTGGCAGCCCTCGCAGAATTGCCACCGCGAACTTTGCGCAAAGTTGCTGCCTAATCCCGCGCGCGCTATGGCTTGGTACAGCAGCGCACATCGGAGTGGCTCGTCTGTTGCCACGTCGGGCTTTGTTGGGGTGCTCGGTTTAAGGTATGGTTCAGCCCTCAAGGAGATACCCGCATGCTTGTCGAACGAATCTGGACCGGTAACGCTTACCGCAACTACAACTACCTGATTGCCTGCCCCGAGACCGGCGAGGCGCTGGCGATTGACCCGCTGGACCACGAGAAATGCCTGGCCACGGCGCGGGTACGCGGCTGGCAGATCACGCAGCTGCTCAACACCCACGAGCATGCCGACCACACCGGCGGCAACGCGGCGGTGGTGGCGGCCACTGGCGCCAAGGTGATTGCGCACCACAAGGCCGGTGGGCGCATCAGCGGGGTAGACCGGGGTGTGCAAGGGGGTGATGTGATCAAAGTGGGCAAAACGGTAGAACTGGAATGCCTGGACACGCCCGGTCACACGATGTGCCACATCTGCCTGTTCGCCCACACCGATCAGCCCGCGCTGTTCTCAGGCGACACGCTGTTCAATGCCGGCGCCGGCAACACCCACAACGGCGGCGACACCAGCGCGCTGTACCGCACCTTTGCCGAGCAGCTGGCGCGGCTGCCGGGCAACACCCGGCTCTACCCGGGGCACGATTACATCGAGACCAACCTGAAGTTCACCCTATCGCGCGAGCCCGACAACGCAGCCGCGCAGGCGCTGCTGCCAGGCGTGACCGGCCACGACCCGGCCAGCTCAGTGGTGACCACGCTGGCGCAGGAGCATGCGCACAACACCTTTTTCCGCTTAGACAACGCCAGCGTGATTGCCGGCCTGCGCGACAGCGTGCCCGAGCTGCCGGCCCAACCCAACGCCGAGACCGTGTTCCGCACGCTGCGCGAATTGCGCAACAAGTGGTAAGGCCGGGCTGAACCCCCGGCCGTGGGTCAGGTCACACCAGGCTGGCGACTGGGAGCCACTCCAGCCAGGCGGTCAGTGGGCTGACCCAAGCCACCAGCTGTTCCCTGAGCCCGGCTGCACCCACTGTGCCCGGCAACCCGGCTTCGACGAGAGCGACGCCGCCTGCGCTATTGAACTCGGCCAAGGTTAAAAAGGCGCCTTCTTCGGCCTCAACTGCGGCGAGGCCCAAGGCGCTTCGCTTTGTCGCTGCCAGCCGCTGCCGCGTATTGCTCATGAATTTCTTCAAGGCCTGGGTAGTCAGGTACACATAGCTGGTCTCATGCTGCTGCACATGGGAGGCCAGCCAGTGCTTGCCGGCCGCCGTCTCTTTGACCCAGATCCTCGACTTGCCAAAACCGGGTTGGACATGCGTCAGGTCGCAGTTCAGCGCTAGCTCTTTGAACTTGCCCCACAGGTAGGGCGGCGGGGCCGCGCCGGACCACCCCACACCGCACTGCTGGGCAAACTTGCGGTTGTTGCCAAAGGTCAGATCGACCAGTTCGCGATCGTTGTTGTCTATCTCGTCAGACTCGATCCAGCAGTGGTATGCGCCCCCTAAGGGGTTCGCGAACGCCTGTTTGTCGGTCATGTAGATGAGTTGGCTGGTCCCGGTGTCAAACACCGCCTTGCCGCCGACGGGTCGGAACGGTTTTTCAAACTCAATCGCGGCCAGGTTGGCGCCAACAATGGCATAGGCGTGACAAAGCGCCAAGTGCTTGTCAGGAAAACTTTCCTGCATGACATCCTTGACCGATGTGGCAATCAGATTTTTTGTCCGGATCATTGTCGATGGCTCCCCGTCAGATTCTTTGGCACACGATAGCTATCGGCCAGCCATCGAAAAACTGAAACGCTTTTTGGCTGAAGGTGACCTCAGGTGCATCAAAACGGCTGGGAGCCTTGTCGCTATTGCTTAGTTTGCTATTGATTTTGAATTCAGAGAGAGGATGCACCATCTGGCCACCTTGTCTGACGCGCCGGTCAAGGCGGTGCTGGGCCGACCCTCGTGCAAACCCTGTCGTCGCCCGGTCCGCCCGGGGATTCAGGACTTACTGGATTCCCGCAGCCTGCCCTCGACCAGATCGGGGGCGGGAATGACGGGACAGGGGCAGGCCGGAGCGACGTCTAGCCCGACGAGGGAGGGGCTGGCGTGCCTGATGCAGCGAAGTCAAGGAGGAGGATGCTGCAGCCGGTCAGGTTGCTGCGTCCGGGGGACATGAGCGGAATCAGGCATGCCAGCCCCGCCAACGCAAAGAGCCAACGCCAAAAACCAGTACCTCAGCGCCAGCGCTCAGACCTCCAGTCGAATTTCAGAGCTGACCTTGGGCCGCGCCGCGGCCCAGCGCCCCAGCAGCAGCATGGCCAGGGCCAGGCCGATGTGCAAGAACTCGCCCGGCCGCAGCGGGCCTGCGCTTAATTGGGCGGCAAAGGCCGCAAAGGCCAGCACCATGCAGATGCCAGCGCCCAAGGCCGGCATATCCCGGCGACGCGCCGCCACGGCCGCAATGGTGAGCGCCGAGGCAAATGCAAGGACCGAACCCCACAACTTGATGCCGGCTACCACCCCTAGCAAGACGCAGAGCACCGCCGCCACCACCGCAAAAATCCAGGTGAAGCGCGTCTGGGTTGCCACCGCGCCGGCCGGCGCCACCAGCGCCAGCGCCAGCAGCGGCAAGCCCACGCCAGCCCCGAGCAAAGACACAAACTGGTGCAGCTGCGGCAGCGGCAACAGCCCGGAAAAGCGCAGCGTGCCCAGCACCGCCGCACTGCCCAGCAGCAGGCATCCCAGCTTTAGCGCCGGCAGGTGTCGACCCGGGCCGAGCACCACCCAGAAAGCGGCCAAGGCCAGCAGGCCGTCAAAAGCGGCCTGCCAGTTCACGCGGCCACCCCGGCGAGAGGCCATCCAAGCTTTGCCCGTTCACCTCGGGCCAGGGCCAGCATCCCCCATGACAGGGCCAGAGCAAACAATGCCGCCACTTGTGCCGGCAGCGATACTGGCCCAAACCACAGACCGGCCGCCAGCGCGCCGAAGACCAAGGCCGCTCTAAGCGCCTCAAAGCCCAGGGCCCAACGCTTGCCCTCAAACACCCAAGCCATGCCCACCGCGTTCAGCACCAGCACGGCAGCATAGGCGGCGCGCTGCGGCACGCTCAGGCTTTGCGCCACGATCAGCAGGTTGAACAGCAGGCCAAAGATCACGGCGGAGGCCAGCAAGCCATAAACGTGTTGCCATTTCAAGGCTGGGGTGTCAAAACGGCTGATCGACGCCGCAGAAGGCAGCGCGGGTGCTGGCGCGTCGGCATTGCCCCAACCGGGCGGGGCAAACACCCGCATCAGTTTGTTGGACCAACCCGCAGTGCCGCGCACCTGGCGCCAGATGCCGACGTAATTTTTGAGGTTACCCCAGAGCGGGTTCCAGCTCTGCAGCGGCACAAGCGTGCCATACACCACCGGCTCATCGTCGCGTTCGGCCACATAGGTGCCAAACAGCCGGTCCCAGATGATCAGGGTGCCGCCGTAATTTTTGTCGAGGCAATAGTCATTGCGGCCATGGTGGCAGCGGTGGTTGGACGGCGTGACAAACACCCGGTCGGCCCAGCCGAGCTTGCCGACCAGCTGGGTATGGCTCCAAAACTGGTAGACCACGCTGATCAGGGCGATGACCACAAACACGGTGACCGGGATACCCACGATGGCCATGGGCAGGTAGAACAGCCAGTAAAACACTTGGTTGGTAGACGACTGGCGCAGCGCGGTGGACAGGTTGTAATCTTCACTGGAGTGGTGCACCACATGCGCGGCCCACAGCAGGTTGACCTCATGGCCGCTGCGGTGCGCCCAGTAATAAAAGAAGTCGTACATAAAGAAGGCCAGCACCCAGACCCAGGGGCTTTTCAGGTCCCAGCTGAAGGCCCCGACCCGCTCTACCACCACGGCGTAAACCGCCAGGCTCAGCAGCTTGAGCAGGGCCCGGATGGTCTCGCTCATGGCCCCGATGTTGATGCTGGTGAGCGCATCGTGCAGGCGGTAGACCTTGAGCCCGCGGCGCCAGGCCAGCCAGGCCTCCAGGCCGACAAAGGCCATGAACACCGGTATCGCAAACACAATGGGATTCATCGATCATTCTCCAATCAAGGCTGCAGCACCCCGAAGTGCCGCCGAGTCACCATTTTGATGGGCACCGCGCGCCAATAGGATACCTAAAATGCATGGTCTGATACCCTGAATGCATCACCATGCTGGACCGCACCTCAACCCACTTTCTTGTCATTGCCGAGCACGGGCACCTGGCCCGTGCGGCGCAGGCGCTTGACATCAGCCAACCCGCGCTGAGCCGCAGTTTGCAGGGGCTGGAGCGGCGTCTGGGTGCCAAGTTGTTCGAACGCACCGCGCGGGGCATGGCACTCACGCCTATCGGTGCGACGCTGCAATTGCGCCTCTTGGGCATCCAGACGCAGTTGGCCGACACGGCAGCCGAGATGAGCCAATTGGCCTCGGGTTCGATCGGTCGGGTGCGTATTGGCGTGGGCCACATGGTGGCGGACCAGGTGCGTGATGCGCTGTTCCCGCGCCTACTGATGGACCGCCCGGCGGCCAAGGTCGAGTTCTACAGTGCGATCAACGTGGACCTCTATGACCGGCTGTTGCAGGGCCAGCTCGATTTTGTGGTCTGTGGCGTGGCGAACGGCGTACCGCCGGGGCTGCAGCCCAAGGTCATGCTGGAGGAGACTCTGGTGGCGCTGGTGCGCCAGGGCCACCCGCTGTCGGACTTGGCGCAACCGCAGCTGGACGATTTGCAGCGCTACGGCTATGCCTCGGCCTCTGGCATGCTGCCGGGCGACCCGCTGAGCGATCGGCGGCTGGGTGAATTTGGCGGCAAGCACCTGACGCAGGCGCTGACCACCAACTCGCTCAGCACGCTGCTAGAAGTCATCGCGACCACCGACCTGATCACCATCACCGCCTGGAACGAGAGTCTGCGGCGGCGCTGGGCCGACAAGCTGGTGCCCCTGCCCCTGCCCGAGCAGGTCGCGCGCGGTGTCATCGGTACTGTGCGGCGCCCGGCCAGCTACCTGTCGCCGCTGGCCCAATATGCGTTAGAGATCATCGAAGCCGCCCTGACCAGCGCCGCGGCACGCCGCTAAGCGTCAGGTCATGTCTTGGCGAGAGTGGATCCCCGCGTTCGCGAGGATGACGGTTGGGCGCGAGGATGACGGCTGGGGGCGAGGATGACGGCTGGGCGCGCCGACACGACGGGTCACGCCACCGGCGCGGCGGGTCAGGCCACTGGCACGTCATTCCCAGCCACGACCAATGGGATGGACGCTCCCACCTAAGCGGCATCGTAATGTGCCAAAGTGGAGATGCGAATCAACCACTTAAACAGACAGGAGCGTCCGACATGAAGATTACTACAGTAGGCATCGATCTGGCAAAGAACGTGTTCCAGGTGCACGGGGTCAACGAGTTTGGAAAGACCGTCGTCAAGAAGCAATTGCGCCGTGACCAGGTATCCGAGTATTTCGTAAATCTACCCGCTTGCTTGATAGGAATGGAGGCGTGCGGTAGTGCTCATTACTGGGCGCGCAAGCTGCAGGGATTTGGGCACACCGTCAAGTTAATGGCGCCTCAATTCGTCAAGCCCTACGTCAAGACCAACAAAAACGATGCCGCCGATGCTGAGGCAATATGCGAAGCGGTGGCCCGACCCAATATGCGCTTTGTGCCGATCAAGAACATCGAGCAGCAGGCGGTTTTGTCGCTGCACCGGGTCCGTCAGGGTTTTGTGAAGGCGCGCACTGCCCAGGCCAACCAAATCCGCGGTCTTCTTGGTGAATTCGGGTTGATCGTCCCTCAGGGCATTGGTTACATCGCCACACGGGTTCCTGAACTTATTGAAGATGCCAGCAACGAATTGCCAGGTTCATTTCGGCTTCTGGTGCAGCGATTGCTGGACCATTTGAAGGAGCTCGACCGGCAGGTCGATGAACTGGAGTCGCAGATCGTGAAATGGCATCGCCAAAGTGATGCTAGTAGCAAGTTGGCACAAGTCCCAGGCATTGGCCCCATCACCGCCAGCGCGCTGGTGGCTTCACTGGGGGATGCGAAGAACTTTGACGGTGGCCGTCAGGTTGCCGCCTGGCTGGGCCTAGTGCCCAAACAGCACTCCAGTGGTGGCAAACAGAACCTGCTGAGTATCAGCAAACGCGGTGATACCTATCTGCGAACCCTACTTATTCACGGCGCGCGTTCAGTAATTTACCGGGCGCAGCAGAAGCCAGAATCCTGCAGTTGGATTAACGGGGTAGTTGATCGACGGAACAAGAATGTGGCGGCCGTGGCGCTGGCCAACAAAAATGCTCGCATCGTATGGGCGTTGCTGGCCCATGAAAGGGAGTTCCGATCGGATTACACGACCGCCAATGCGGCCATGTAATCAGATCGGCTGATTGAAAAAAACGACAACAATAAAGCAGGGAGAACTGAACCACCGATTGCTCAGGCGATCATGAAGTGATGGCAAAACAGGTCAGACCGTGGTTGGCAAAACCCGAAATTCCCGAAGCACACAAAGTGCGAACGACCGATCGAGGAGTCAACCAGCGAATCCCATCAGGGACAGCGGCGCAAGCCGCATTCAAAGTCCGAATGTACGGGTGCAATCTTTACCTTCAAACCGTCATGAATTGAAAGCTTGGCATACCGGGAGCGTCCATGTACGGGAATCCATCCCAAGCGCCTTTTGCTGGAACTGCGCCGTGATCATCAACAATTGTTGTGCTGCTTGAATGGCGGCTTGCAGACGTTCAAAGCGTTCGGTTGGGCTGTCAGGGTAGTCATGGGCGAATTGGTTGCGCACCTGGCGCAACACGAGCCAGTTGTCGGCACTGTCTAGCCAGCCAAGTTGTTCCAGGCGAGCGAATCGATCAATAGCAGACATGGGTGCAATGTCCTCGCCCAATGCTTTGAGCACTGCTGGCATTAGACGCGCGCCCATATCGTCCTGCAGCCTCGTGTAGCGGTAGGCGAATTGGTCAAGAAGCCGACGGTCTTCCTTGTTCAGGTGCGTGTAGTCATCAGTGCCAAGCGCACGCAATTGCATATCGTGCAGTGCCTCTGACAGCGCGTTGGCATGGCCTTGGCATACCGTCTGGATGTGCTGCAGCGCTAGTTGTTCAGGGCTGGTTTTCATTGAATCTGGATGCCGGTGGCGTGGGCGACCGCAACGATCGGCCTGGGGTCATTGGCTTGCTCGATGACCACGTCGATTTTGCGCTCCCCAAGCAGGCGCTCCAGCAGGATCAGCATGCGGATTTTCTTGGCAAAGGGCTCGTCGTCCGTCATCGGCGCCGGGCGCACCAAAACGTCAATATCCCCGCCTTTTTTTGCATCATCCACACGCGACCCAAACAGCCATACGGCTGCTTTGTCTCCGAAGGTGCTGCTGGCAGCGTCACGGATGGCCTGAATTTGATCGGTGGTGAGACGCATGGGATGGTGTGGTTCGATCAATTTGCAATATAGCATTCGCTATGGCGTCGGGCCAATCAAAATCCAATCCTGCCGTACAAAACCAAGGTTGCCTTGCCAGAGCCGCTGGCGCCAGGGCTGGGTTTGATTGTGCTATTACTTATATAGCTATAACCCCAATAACCACGTGGCCTAGAGGCCAAAAACGCTTAAAGAAATTTCAAACCTATGACCACCTTCGCCCACTACCCCAGCCTGACCGACCGCACTGTTTTGATCACCGGTGGCGCCACCGGCATTGGCGCCTGCCTAGTGGAGCAATTTGCGGCCCAGGGCGCCCGGGTGGGTTTTTTGGATATTGATGCCGAATCCGGTGCCGCGCTGGCGCAACGCCTAGCAGGGGCACAGCACGCGCCGCTGTTCATATCAGCCGACCTGACGGACATAGCCGCCCTGACGCGCGGCATCGACGCGGTGCGCCAGCACTTTGGCCCGATTGCCGTGCTGCTGAACAACGCCGCCAATGACCAGCGCCACAAGGTGGAGGACACCACGCCCGAGAGTTGGGACGCCGGCATCGCGGTCAACCTCAAGCACCAGTTCTTTGCAGCCAAGAACGTGGCCGCTGATATGCGCCAGGCTGGGGCTGGGTCCATCGTCAACTTTGGCTCGGTGAGCTGGATGCTCAAGATGGGCGGCATGCCGGTCTACACCACAGCCAAGGCGGCGGTGCAGGGCCTGACGCGCAGCCTGGCGCGCGATTTTGGCCCGTTCAACATCCGGGTCAATACCCTGGTGCCGGGCTGGGTCATGACCGACAAACAACTGCGCCTGTGGGTCACCGACGCCGGCCGCGCCGACATCGCGCGCGGCCAGTGCCTGCCGCAGTTGGTGATGCCTGAGCACATCGCCCGCATGGCGCTGTTCCTGGCCTCTGACGATAGCGCCATGTGCACGGCCCAAGACTTTGTGGTGGACGGCGGCTGGGTTTGACCCGGTTTTGGCGGATAAACAAGGACAACACGATGCAGACCACGATTCGACTGGCTCGACCCGATGACTTCACGGCCTGGCTGCCGCTGTGGCAGGGTTACCAAACCTTCTACAAAACCGCCATTCCCCCCAGCGTGACCGAGCTGACCTGGGCGCGGTTTCACCAGCCTGGCGAGCCTGTGCATTGCGCGGTGGCTGAAGCTGATGGCGGCCTGGTCGGGCTGGTGCACTACATCGCGCACCGCAGTTGCTGGACGGCGGGCGACTACTGGTACCTGCAAGACCTGTTTGTGCTGCCGCAGCAGCGCGGCACCGGTGTGGGCCGGGCGCTGATCCAGCATGTGTATGCCTCGGCCTTAGCCCAGGGCGCG
>CAJAXU010000629.1 GCA_903948045.1 uncultured beta proteobacterium
AATATAGTGCTTGACATGGTCTACCAGTGGATTTATGCTTCCTACACGCACAATAATTCATATTATCGTTGACCGCAAGCTGGTTGACGCAACAGGACAGCAAACATGACAGCACAACACTTGAAGGAGCAGCTGGTCGCGTTGACCGCCCAGCTGGCCGGACAAACCCTAGACGCCAGCCTGCAAACCTGGCTCAACACCGCGTACGGCCCCACCAGCGAAGGCTACCGTGCGCTGCATGCGGCCTGCCTGGCGGGCGTGGCCCAGGGCTGGCTGTGTGACCGAGAGGCGGGTGGCCTGCGCTATGGCCGCATCTTTAAGGCGGCGCCGGAACTGCAGGGCTTTTCGGTGGATGTGGTGGACATGAGCAACATCGCCGGCCCGCACCACAGCCACCCGCTGGGCGAAATCGACCTGATCATGCCGATCGACGCCAGCGCCCGTTTTGACGACCATGCCGCCGGTTGGCTGGTCTGCCCGCCTGGCAGTGCGCACCACCCCACGGTGACGCAGGGACGCGCACTGGTGCTCTACCTGCTGCCGCAAGGCCGCATCGACTTCACCCGCTAAGCCCCAAGCCCACCCGCGCCATCCCATCCCACCCTACGCCAAAGACCCTTCATCATGACCGAACTGCTTCTCAACCATTTAGGCGGCCAATGGCACCTCGGCAGCGGCCAAGGCACTGAACTGATCGACCCGGTGCTGGGCCAGCCGCTGGTGCGCGTGGACGCCACCGGGCTCGACCTGAGGGCCGGCTTTGCCCATGCGCGCGAGCAGGGTGGCGCCGCGTTGCGCGCCCTGAGCTACCGCGAGCGCGCCGCCATGCTGGCGGCGGCCGTGCAGGTGCTGCAAGCCAACCGCGACACTTACTATGACATCGCCACCGCCAACAGCGGCACCGTGCGCAACGATTCGGCGGTGGACATCGACGGCGGCATTTTCACCCTGAGCACCTACGCCAAACTGGGTGCAGGCCTGGGCGAGCGGCCCTTCCTGCTCGACGGCGAAGCCGTCCGCCTGGGCAAGGACCCGCTGTTTCAGTCGCAGCACATCCTGGTGCCTACACGCGGCGTGGCCTTGTTCATCAACGCGTTCAACTTCCCGGCCTGGGGCCTGTGGGAGAAGGCCGCGCCGGCGCTGTTGTCGGGCGTGCCGGTGATCATCAAACCGGCCACCACCACCGCCTGGCTGACGCAACGCATGGTGAAAGACGTGGTCGATGCCGGCATCTTCCCAAGCGGCGCGCTGTCGGTGGTGTGCGGCAGCTCGGCCGGGCTGCTGGACGCGCTGGAGCCGTTTGACGTGCTGTCCTTCACCGGCTCGGCCGAGACGGCGGCCCTGATCCGATCGCACCCGGCCGTGGCCCAGCGTTCGGTGCGCGTCAACATCGAAGCCGACAGCGTCAATTCGGCGCTGCTGCTGCCAGAAGCTGCGCCCGAGGCGGCATTGGAGCTGCTGGCCAAGGAGGTGGCGCGTGAGATGACGGTCAAATCCGGGCAAAAGTGCACCGCCATCCGGCGCGTCTTTGTGCCGGCGGCCCTGTACGACCAGGCCGCCAACGCCATCACGGCCCGACTGGCCAAGACCACGGTGGGCAACCCGCGCCACGAGGCGGTGAGCATGGGCGCACTGGTCAACCGGGCGCAACAGCTGGCCGTGCAAAACGGCTTGGCCTACCTGAAAGCGCAGGCCCAGACCCTGCACGACGGCGCCAGCCACGTGCTGGTCGATGCCGACCCGGCCGTGGCCTGCTGCGTCGGCCCCACGCTGCTGGGTGTGCGCGACGCCGACGGTAGCGACCGCGTACACGACACCGAGGTGTTCGGCCCGGTGGCCACGCTGCTGCCGTACCGCGACCCGGCCCATGCGCTGGCGCTGGTGCGGCGCGGCCAGGGCTCGCTGGTGTGCTCGGTCTATGGCAGTGACGCGGGCGCCTTGGCGCAGGCAGCGTTGGCACTGGCCGACAGCCATGGCCGGGTGCACGTGATCTCGCCCGAGGTGGCCCAGTCCCAGACCGGCCACGGCAATGTGATGCCGCAGTCGCTGCACGGCGGACCGGGTCGGGCCGGCGGCGGCGAGGAGCTCGGCGGCCTGCGGGCGCTCGGCTTCTACCATCGCCGCAGCGCGATCCAGGCCAGCACCAACGTGCTGAATGCTATTTAATTTATAGCTATAACCTCAATGAATACAAGGGCTAGCGCATGAAAACAGTCTCAACCACAGCCGAACCCGGTAGCCCCTTCAACTTCGCCCAGCACCTGATTGAGCGCAATACTGCGCGGCCGGACAAGATCGCCTTCATTGACGACCAGGGGGCCTTGAGCTACGGCGCGCTGGCCCTGCAGCAGCGCCAGCTGGCCGCCGCCCTGCTGGCGCTCGGTGTGCGCCGGGAAGAGCGGGTGCTGCTGCTGATGCACGACTGCTGCGATTGGCCCGTGAGCTTTTTGGGTGCGCTCTACGCCGGCATCGTGCCGGTGGCGGTCAACACCCTGCTGACCGCCGAGGACTACGCCTACAAGCTGGGCCACAGCCGGGCGCAGGCGGTGCTGGTCTCCGCCGCATTGCTGCCCCTGCTGCGTCAGGCGCTGGCGCTGGCCCCGCACGAGGTCAAGCAGGTGCTGGTGTCGCGCCCAACGCAGCCGCTGCTGGCGGGTGAGCAAGCGCTGGCAGAGTTGCTGCCGGACCACGCACCGCTGGCCGCGCCAGCCGGCACCGGCCCGGATGACCCGGGCTTCTGGTTGTATTCCTCAGGCTCCACTGGCCGGCCCAAGGGCACGTTACACAGCCAGGCCAACCCCTACTGGACGGCCGAGCT